>JALRKV010000030.1 GCA_023254735.1 Pseudomonadales bacterium
GATATCACGATGTTTCCACCAATAGTTCACTACCGCTTCAGCGATAACCGCTTGCGCTGCGTTATCTGGATTAACAGCATTGACAGAAATCTTCGGATAGTTTACAGAAATACTTGGTGAAATAACGTTGATTGTGGAAAACGAAATGTTAACCAACATGCGGTCTTCAGTTTTATAGTCATCAAAATGGCGACCTTTATACATGTCAACCATACGCCGCCAAGTACCATCATAACCATCTTCTTTACGCCACTTACGACTGGATTCAATACGTTGTTTGGATTGAGCCAAATAATCAGACAAATTTTTCTTAGCCATTACGCATCCTTACCTTTATGCCATCCGATATGTTCATCCAATTTTGTGCCAACACTATCAACTTTATCAGCAACCTGTTGCAACAAATCCCTAGATTCGGCATGTTGACTAGTGTTTTCTGAACGTAATCTGTTTAAAACAACCACCACTGGACCTGTGATTACCGCCACAACAATAGGTACAAGGATGGCTTCCATATTACATCCAATTAGTTACAGGTTCAGCCTGAACTCCGTTAATAGCAGCATCCGACACAATTTTGCGCTGTTTTTCAGCAATAGTATCCCCATGAAAATTGTCTTTGCCGTAAGTAAACCCTAAACGAACACTTTTTATGTGGCAGCCGAAACAAATTGCACCACGATGGGGCAATTGTTCATCATAAAAATCGTTGATATCGCCCTTGCGATTCCAATCTTCTGGATTCCTAAGAAGGGGTCGCCTCAATTCGGCTATCCAGTTAATTTTCTGTAAGCCATCCTCGCCGCAAGACTCGATTGGATAACAGACAAATTTCTGATCCTCGTGACCAGCCATAATCATCGATGTCCCGCTTAAAAAAGGCGGGGCCATTGTAGTAGCGCGCCAAAGCAGCCTGCCAGAGTATAAGGGCGCACCCTCGTCGGGATAGAGCTGAGCCCTCGCAGCAGAGTGAATGCCATCCGCGCAAATCAGAATGTCAGACTGCACAATGAGTTCGGACGATGAAGGGGTGCTAAATATTGCGACTGCCTGGTCTTTTTTGTTGCTGAAACTGACCAACCTATGCCCAGAGTGTATACGCGATTCTCCGAGTCGTTCTCGGACATGGAGCAGCAGAATACGCTGTAGTTCGCCCCGCGCTAAAGACACCTGCGGTGCATTCTGGCCTGCGTATAAGCCTCGGGGTTCACTCCAAATTTTTTGACCATGTCGATTAAAATAACTTAATTCACTCGTAGCGACGCCGCTTTTGAGAAGGTCATCAAGAACTCCCAAGCCGTTTAATATGGCGGCCGCATGCGGTAATAAGTTTATTCCGACTCCCAGCGGTTTAATTTCCTGAACTGCTTCGAAAATCTCAATATCATGACCATCCGCGTCAAGCGCGAGCGCGGTCGCCAATCCGGCAATGCCAGCTCCGGCAATAGTTACTTTCATTTGTTGATGCTCTAAAAACCCTCGATTCTTTCAACTAAAAGCGCCACTTTGCGAACTGACATAATTGGGTGACTCGCATCCTCACCTGCGGTGAGACATATCATCTAACGAAATTAATTAAGGCAGGGCGTAAGCGACAAGCTCAGCGGGACTCCCGCTCCCTCCAACAAAAAGAGCGAGGTATTGCTTGCCCGCGTGCTCGTAGGTAAACGGCAAGCCAATTTGATTCGCGGGCAATTGTATTTCTGCGATAAGCGCACCGGTCTGCTTGTTGATAGCGCGCATTATGGGCCGCGCGTCGGCGGTGCCATTGCCTTCGGAGACAAACAGCAGTGTTTTGGTAAGCAATGTCCCTGAACGAGTTGGGACTCCGGTGTCGGGGATATCGACGCCTTCGAGCAGAGGATGATTCGCGATGCGCTCCGGCGTGGCGGCGTTCGCAATCATCCAGAGATGCTCGCCGCTATTCATATCTATTGCCGTTATTCGGCCATACGGCGGCTTAACTATTTCAAGCCCTTGTATTCGGGGAACGCGCACACCGAATCCCTGACTCAAGGCGATATCCGAATCTGGATTTTTAGCCAGTGTCAGCATCTGTAACTGCGTGCGGGAAGGCACATATAAAATCCCTGTCTCGGGATCTATTGTCGACCCCTCCCAATTAGCTCCGCCAGTAGACGACGGCAGGCTTAAAAGCCCCCTCGTTCCATCGGTCGCATCGGTGAGCGAGGGCGGCGTATAAAGCTCTGTGCTCAGACGAAAGCCCTGCGTCGCCTCAATCGCGAGCGCTCGTAGCTCCGGCGTCCAATCGAGCAGATCGTCTTCGGTAACTGTTTGCCTATCGAAAGGCGCCGGTCGAGTTGGAAAGGGCTGTGTAGGCGAATACCATTCACCAGGCACATCGCCCGCGGGCACGGGACGCTCGACTATAGGCCAAATTGGCTCGCCAGTGAGACGGTCGTAGGTATACACAAATGCCTGCTTGGTCACCGACATGACAATCTTGCGGCCATTCGGCAGATTGGCAAGCACGGGAGCTGCGGGTACATCCCAGTCCCAGATGTCGTGATGGATCTGCTGAAAATGCCAGCGCCGCTCGCCGGTTTTGACGTCTACAGCGACTAGACTGCTCGAGAAAAGATTCGCACCGGGGCGATCGCCACCATAATAATCGCCGGTGGGGTCCTCGACTGGCAGATAGATGAGGCCGAGTTCGGGATCGCCAGAAATTGGCGCCCAGACGCCAGAGTTACCGGTGAATTCGACCCCTTCGTCAAGCCAGGACTCGTAGCCCACTTCCCCTCGCTCGGGAATGGTATGAAAGGTCCAAAGTAGCTCGCCCGTGTGAACGTCAAAGCCGCGAATATCACCCTTCACGTTCGACTTTGCCCGTGGCCTACCACCGGTGCGGTGCGCTGCACCCACGACGATAACATCGTTCATAACAAAGGGCGGTGCCGAGAGACCGATGTCGGGATGAACGAAACGAGGATCGTCTGCGTTGCGCAATCCAACAAATAAATCCACCACGCCGTTTTCGCCGAATGTGGGATCAAGCAATCCCGTTTTGGCATCGAGTGAAACCAGCTGATACCCGGGTGTTACGTCGATGACGCGTGTTTTCCCTTCTTTGCTGTAATAAGCCACACCGCGGCCAGCTCCCTTACGCGGCGCCTCGTCATAGCGACTCCCCTCCTGCGGCCGCCAGAGCCATAGCACCTGACCGGTGGTCGCATCGAGGGCGGCAACATTACGCGTGCTGCCTACATTTACATAAAGCACACCGTCTATTTCGAGCGGTGTGGAGGGATTATTGAAATCTGTAGAGGGGCCGAAGTTTGAGGTCTCGAATCGCCAAGCGATTTCTAGCGAACTCACATTCTCGGCGTTAATCTGATCGAGCGGCGAATACCGCTGAGAAAACTCATCACCGTGATAAACAGGCCAATCGCCCTGCTCGACACTGGTTCCCGTTTGGGCATTGGCAGTATGAAGAATAAACAGGGCTAGGGTTAGCGTGGTGTTTAACGAGGCTATCAAAGCCTTCGACACTCTTATTGTTTTCATGTCTTTATTTCCTCAGCAAGATTGAATGCAGATTGAGCTGGCCTGATGTCTTATTAGCGCGGCGTCCAGAAAAAGACCTCCCATTCGCGCAGTGGCTCTGATCCTTCATACAGCGGCTCATCGAGGGTTCGCCCTGCTTTCGACGCCCATCGCTCCATCATCCTGAGACGCTCACCCGGCTCAGTAATTTCCGTCGCGCGCATCGCGAACGTCGAATCGCCTATGCGCAGCCAGCCATCGCCGCCGTCTTCGCGGGCACGTTTCGCCCACAGACCACCGTCGGGCCTTGTCGCTGTAATGACACCGTTATCCTCGCCTACCCAAGAAAGGTAATTGACGAATGGGGGAAAGCCGGTGAATTTCATCATTAATGGACCCTGCACCTGTCCATTTAACACGCCGAAGTCCTCGAGCGGCGCAGTGTCCGTTCCGCCCATGATGATACCTGGAAGGCGACCAAGACCTTGGTTACTTAAGTAAGGCGCCGTGGATGCCCATCCAATAATAGCGACGACGACAACTGCTCCTATTACGCGTCCAGCCGTTTTAGCCATGCTCATGATTTAGTCCCTTATTTTCTTTTAATTAGGGGTTCACTATATAGCGAAACGGTGTGGGGAGGGAACCGTTGGCGAATTTGCTAGGCTTGCATTGCGGACCTTATCTTGCAGGCCTTGTCTTGCTGGTTCTGGCTTCTCTCACAGGTTCTGGCTTCGCGCCTAACTCGCTTGGATTATCGCGCTGCGAATGTCTTCGGTGAATGGCCTGACCTTCTTCGGCTTGGTTACGCAACAGGGATTACGCGGGCAGTTCGCACTGCGCGGGCATATAATATTCGCGTCCCGCTCGAGACCCCGCCCGACCCACTCGATATTTAGGATGTTGGCGATGCTCCGAATGAGCTTGGCTGCGCGCGCTGGCACGGCAGCAGATCCGCCGCCGGCTTGGCAGGCATCGAAAATTTCGGCAATGACGTCGTCAGAGGAGACTCCCTGGGATTCGATTGCCGGCCCCATGTCAATTCCAGCACACACCACGTGGAAATTACCGGCGGCGTCTTTGACTCGGATAGACTCGCAGCAGTAGAGACGCGCATCGTCACCGTTTTTGAGCACCGAAATTTGCGCTGCTGGCTCATCCGATTTGCTTCCGAGCATATTAAAGACCGACCAGTGCTGACAGGGATCGTTCATCATTTTCAGATTACCCCATGGCAGCGGTATGCCGTTGCCGCGGTAAACCGCGCGCAGTTTGCCCGGGGGGTAAGCGTCAAAATAATGCCAGTGAGGATAGGGAGACACTGCGGTCATCCTACGCATGAGCACGGCGGTAGTGACATCGAGAAGCTTGGCGCTCTGCAAAGAGTAGGCGTTGCGTGACAGAAATTGCCGACTCGGCACCTTTGGACAAAGCAACGCGCCGGCGAAGAAACTGCATTCGAAATCACGCCATGCATGCAAAATATCCTTCGAGTCGACGGTTTGCGACTGGCTGCTCCAGGACTTTGCGTCAAACGTGTTGCCGCCCACCGCAGAGACGCTGCGCAGCCCGTCGCGGCCGTGTAACACCGTATGGCCAATGTGTGTTGCGAGGTCATATTTCAATCGGGCGGGACGCTTTTTCAGACTCTCGTTCATATAGAGCGTGCCGGGAGGCTCGAAGAAAGAACGCATTAGGGTCTTAAAGCCGGTGTCATCGGGGTCTGCGATAATATCCGGTGCTCGATCAAACCATTTAATTTTGAGACTGAGGTTTTTACAGATATCGAGCAGGTCCTCAACGCTCAGGGGCATGCGCTTCTGTCCGACTTCTTCCGCTGCTTTTTCGAGATCGGGAAATCGATTCTGATGATGCTCTTGATGAGCGCGAATCAGCAGATGACCGAATTGCCTCCCGCTGATCCCGCCCTGCGAAAGCAGTTCGGGAATCGCAATCTGTAAGTGGTCTTTAGAGAACAGAAAGCTCGGCTCTAGCGCAACCCCCGCGATGCCGCCGGCCCTCTTCTTTGGCGTGGTCACCGCTTCATGGTCAATTTTTTCATCGTAAAACCACTCGAGGTCTTTTTCGAAGACACTGGCGATTACCTCGAGCATATCCTCTGAAGGCACACGTTTGCCGTTTTCAATCATCGAAAGATAAGACACCGAGGGCGCAGATTCGGCGTCGCGCTGAACACAGCGGACGGACAAGTCATCAAGCGTTAACCCATTGTCTTTGCGTAATTTTTTAATCTTTGCGCCAAGGAAATGCGCCTTGCGAACAAGCGATTGAGTCGCAGCTTTCATCCGGTTTTGTCCTCTTTGCAAAACGAGTTATCTGCAGGCGTAATTTACACAATTTTTGTAAAATTTACAGTGTGAAATTTTTATTGTCAAATTTACAATATATATACACTACACTTCGCCTCGAACTTAAAAAACGGAACGATCGATTACCCGATCGAACCTTGTGACAGCAGACACTCTTTTTGAGGCCAGTGATGAGCAACTTACAACACGCGCACCTATCAGAATCTTTTGACGCCTCGGCAGCGACACCCGAGTCACACTCACGCTACCAGGATTTCCTTGATACGTATTTCCCACTCAAAGAGGGCTCGCATCACGACGTCGCACAATACCGCGTCTACTTCGATCGCCTCATCGCACATTTGAGCTCAGGGCGCTGCGTCGGCCTGACTGATCCGAGCAGCTTCGTCGAATTCGGAGGTGATCGTGAGTGTCCATCACTCATTTCCCTCGCTTCACCGGGCCACCAGATCGAGCTGCACTTCGCCTAATCGGGATACCTTCTGGCCTCTTTGAGTGCCGGCGGCACATGACGCGCAGTCGGCTCCCTGAAAACAATTCAGAACACAGACTAAAACGGAAACCACTATGAACGCCTATAACGATGATATCGCACGCCTCAACGACCTAAAGCGAGCCGCCGGACAACCGTGGGCTGCTATCAATCCCGAGTACGCTGCACGCATGCGCGCTCAGAATCAGTTTAAGACGGGGCTAGATATTGCGCGTTATACCGCGTCGATCATGCGCAAAGATATGCAGGACTACGATCAGGACAGCGCCGATTACACGCAGTCTTTAGGATGCTGGCACGGCTTTATCGCGCAGCAGAAAATGATTGCCGTAAAAAAACATCACGGCACGACCGATAAACGCTATATCTATCTTTCTGGCTGGATGGTTGCCGCCCTGCGCTCCGAGTTCGGCCCGCTGCCCGATCAGTCTATGCACGAAAAGACCTCTGTCTCCGATCTGATCGAAGAAATTTATACCTTTCTGCGTCAAGCGGACGCACGCGAACTAGGGCACTTGTTTGCCCAGTTAGACGAGGCGCGCGAGGCCGGTGACAATGTTGCCGCGCAGCGGATTCAAAACGAGATCAACAACTACCAGACGCACGTCGTGCCAATCATCGCTGACATTGATGCGGGCTTTGGCAACGAAGAAGCAACCTACCTGTTAGCAAAGCGCATGATCGAAGCCGGCGCCTGTGCCATCCAGCTCGAGAACCAGGTGTCTGATGCGAAACAGTGTGGTCATCAAGATGGCAAGGTCACAGTCCCGCATGAGGAGTTTCTCGCTAAAATCCGCGCAGTTCGCTACGCATTCTTAGAATTAGGTGTGGAAGACGGCGTCATTGTTGCCCGCACAGATTCACTAGGCGCTGGCCTGACTCAAAAAATCGCCACCACGACCGAAGAGGGTGATCTTGGCGATCAGTACAACAGATTTCTGGAGCTCACCCCTGTCGAGGACGCGAGCACACTTGGCAATGGCGACATAGCAGTTAAGGTAGCTGGCAAGCTTCAGCGCACGACCACACTGCCCAATGGCCTTTTTAAATTCCGCGAAGGCACTGGCGAAGACCGCTGCGTCTTGGACTGCATCACATCTCTTGAAAATGGCGCCGATCTACTCTGGATTGAAACGTCGACACCAAGTGTTGCGCAGATCGGCGGCATGGTGAGCCGCATCCGCAAGCGCGTGCCGACCGCGAAGCTTGTCTACAACAACAGTCCTTCATTCAACTGGACGCTGAACTTCCGTCAACAGGTTTTCGATGCGTGGGCAGCAGAGGGCCGCGACTTAACAAACTACGAGCGCGCGAATCTAATGGCGGCGAGCTATGATGGCAGCGAACTGGCACAAGCTGCAGACGAGCGAGTGCGAAGCTTTCAACGCGATGCTGCGCGTGAAGCCGGTGTATTCCATCACCTGATCACCCTACCTACGTATCACACAGCGGCGCTGAGTACAGACAACCTCGCCAAAGGCTATTTTGGAGACGAAGGAATGCTCGCCTATGTTGCAGGCGTTCAGCGCCGTGAGATCCGCGAGAAACTCGCTTGCGTCAAACATCAAGACATGGCGGGTTCTAACATGGGCGACGACCACAAGACCTACTTCTCTGGTGAGGCGGCGCTCAAAGCGGGCGGTAAAGACAACACGATGAATCAGTTCGGCTAGGCCGACTGAGACATCGGCGCTCGTTCTAGCATGACGCTGAACGAGCGCTTTTTTTTTGCTCTGTGCGCATCGCTGTTTGCGGTGTACGCTTAACTATTGCTTTCTAACCTCTAACCCCTAGCGAGAGGCTTTGTCGATGTTTCATCCGGAATTTACGCGCTTTATCAATGACGAAATTCTCCCACTCGCATCAATCGATGCGACGACGTTTTGGCGGGACTTCAAAGAACTGATAAACGAATTTTCCGACGACACGAGAGCGCTCCTCGCTCATCGATTAGAACTGCAGGCAAAGATTGGCAGCTGGCACGAAGCTAACCCATCGTTCAGTCAGGCCGATTATGAGCAGTTTTTACACGCCATAGGCTACCTCTTGCCGCCGATAGACGACTTTTCTATCGACACTGAAAATGTCGACTCTGAGATTGCGACCCTCGCTGGCCCACAGCTGGTTGTGCCGCTGAAGAATGCACGGTTTGCACTCAATGCGGCCAACGCGCGCTGGGGGAGTCTCTACGATGCGCTCTATGGCAGCGACATTATTCCCGACGACCCCGCACACCCAAGAAAGCCCGGCTACGATCCCGCTCGTGGCGAAAAAGTTATCGCCCACGCGCGAGCCTTTCTAGACAGAGCCGTGCCGCTCGAGTCTGCCTCGCACGCCGACGCGGTGAGCTACCGTATCGGTGACGGCCTTTTCGTTGAGCTAATCGACGGACACCAAACGCGCTTACGAGATGCGACGCAGTTCGCGGGCTATTTAGGGGATGCCGAGGCGCCTAGCTCGGTCCTATTTAAACACCATGGCCTTCATATCGAATGCGTGATCGACCGGAACGCCAGTATCGGCCGAGATGACGCGGCGGGCATTAACGACATCAATCTCGAAGCCGCGTTGACCACGATCATGGACTGCGAAGACTCGGTCGCCGCGGTCGATGCGGAGGACAAAATCGATGTCTATCGAAATTGGCTCGGGTTAATGACAAACACGCTAAGCGCGAACTTCACCAAAGGCGGAGCGACGCTCACGCGCACGCTAAATGCGAACCGCGAATTCCTGGACCCAGCGGGGAAACCAATCGTACTCCGCGGCCGCAGCCTGCTCTTCAACCGAAATGTCGGCCTACTGATGACTAGTGAGCTGGCGCACGACAACTCAGGGCAACAAGTCCCTGAGCACATAATTGATGCCGTGGTGACGGCCCTCGTCAGCACGATAGACCTGCGATGCAACACGGGTTACGGCAATAGCCGCACAGGCAGTATCTATATCGTTAAACCAAAACTGCACGGTCCCACCGAAGTCGCGTTTACGTGCCGCCTATTTGCGCGCATCGAGACGCTTCTCTCGCTCCCCCCTAACACCGTGAAACTCGGCATCATGGACGAAGAGCGTCGTACATCGGCAAATCTCAAACACTGCATCTTCGAAGCACGGGAACGACTTGTGTTTATAAACACGGGATTTTTAGATAGAACAGGAGACGAGATTTATACCAGCATGAACGCCGGTGTCTTTCCGCCAAAGTCCGAGATCAAAGACCGCGAATGGATTCGTGCCTACGAAAATCGAAACGTTGAGATTGGCCTTGCCTGCGGACTTCAAGGCCGCGCGCAAATTGGTAAAGGCATGTGGGCCATGCCCGATGAGATGGCTGCGATGATGGCAGCAAAAATTGCCCACCCGCAGTCTGGTGCCTCGACTGCATGGGTTCCTTCTCCGACCGCAGCCGTTCTACATGCGATGCACTACCATGCCGTTGACGTGAAAGCTGCACAGGAATCTGTTCGCCTACGCGTGCCCTCGACACTCTCTGCGCTTTTGACCATTCCACTTCTGGACCCAGCATCGCCACTTGAAGCGGAGAGCATAGCGCGCGAACTTGAAAATAACATTCAGGGGATCCTGGGCTATGTTGTGCGCTGGGTTGAGCACGGCATCGGATGCTCGAAAGTGCCAGATATCCACAATATTGGTCTCATGGAGGATCGAGCGACGCTTCGGATCTCGGCAGTGCATGTATCGAACTGGCTCAAACACGGCCTTTGCAGCGCCGAGCAGGTTATCGCAATAATGCAGCGCATGGCCAAAGTGGTGGATGCGCAAAATGCGGGCGACCCACTGTATAAACCTATGGCGAGCGACTTCGAGACGAGCGCGGGTTTTGCTGCAGCAAAAGCGCTGATCTTTGAAAACCCAACGCTGCCCAATGGCTATACGGAGCCCTTACTGCACTCGCATCGAATGATGTTCAAAGCCCTGCTGCCATAACGGCGAGTCGCTACGGCGCTCTCTGCGAGGATCACTCACTGTCTCACAGCGGTGGGAAACGAGTTAAACTGGGCCATATGCCAACTCAGCAGAGGTCGTTATTTTGTCAACCTATCAATCGATAGAACTACCTAATCGGTCGAATTACACCGACGAAGAAATGGTTTCGCAGGCGGAAGGGTATTTCGAGTTCATAAAGTCCCGGCATAGCGTTCGCGAGTTTTCGCCTCGTAGCGTTCCTAAAGCAGTTATCGAGTCGGCGATTCGCGCTGCGGGCACAGCACCGAGCGGTGCAAACCATCAACCCTGGCATTTCGTCTGCATCAGCGATCCTGATATAAAACGTCGAATACGCGAGGCTGCCGAAAGAGAAGAGCGAGCATTTTATGGCGGGAAAGCCGGAGACGAATGGCTTAGAGACCTCGCGCCGCTTGGCACCGATGATAAGAAGCCATTCCTCGAAACGGCGCCTTGGCTAATTGCCATATTTATAGAGCGGCAAGGGAAGGATGCGCAGGGCAACAAGCGCAAAAACTACTACATGCCAGAGTCTGTCGGTATCGCTACCGGCTTCCTTATTAACGCTCTGCACGCGGCAGGGCTCGCGACCCTCACCCACACACCTAATCCTATGAAATTCCTGAGCGAGATTCTTGAGCGACCCACCACCGAGCGCCCCTATCTGCTCTTAGTAGTGGGTCATCCTGCAGACTCTGCAACCGTGCCCTCGGCAGCAAAGCAAAAAAAGACACTTGAGGAAATCTGCACGTTCAGAGAACCTTAGCCTAAACGCAGCAAAAGCTGAGAGCGGCCCTCTGTTTTTTGCACAAATATTTAATGCTATCCTCGAACCGTAGCGTTAACAGTAATAAAACAAAAAGAGTACGCATCATGAAAATTCTCGTTATGGGACTACCCGGCGCGGGCAAGACGACTCTCGCCGCACAGCTGCACAAAAAGCTCAAAGACTGCATTTGGCTTAACGCCGACGAAGTGCGAAAAGAAGCGGATGATTGGGATTTTTCCGAAGAGGGACGGCTCCGCCAGGCGCAGCGCATGGCCGACTTCGCCCAAGCTCAGGTAAGCCAAGGCAAGCTCGCACTCTGCGATTTCGTCGCACCCACTGCAACCGCGCGTGAGACGTTCAGTGCTGACTTTACAATCTGGCTAGATACGATAGATGAAAGCCGCTTTGAAGACACCAATGCCCTCTTCGAGTGGCCAACCCAATTCGATCTACGTCTGGCCGATTGGAACTACAGCCTAGACGCGATCATCGAGGCCATCGAGGCGAAGCGACACGCTTAAATATCTGTGTGCAGGAGGTGTAGGTGGTTCTCAAACTGAGTAAGGATATCGCTCATTAGCTCTTCCTTCGAATAACCCGCCACATCGTACTGCTGCGCACCTTCCAAGAGGGTTACCTCTGCGCGCCAGTAGTTGCGCTCAGATTTTTTGGTCGGCAGCTCGGGGAAAGCAACAGAAGGTAGCGAATACTCGCGCAGTTTAATTTCATAGAGAAAATCAAACTCTTCGCCCTGACCCGCCGTTAATCGAATCAGATTCTCTTCTTCTTCGATTGCCGCATGCAGAATATTCTGAATAGTCAACTGCGATAAAACTTCCTCCATCGCCTGTTTTGCCGTGGTCTCCAAATAAGCCTGCGCCTCCCCCTCTTTGAATCGACCTAGCATCGCTTTGAGACGTGATTGCCACCCCTTGGAGCCGGCGGCAACGGGCACACTCGATGTCGCAATGGGCCGAACACCGCGCACGGAAGGCTCGGCATGAAGCGCTTTCATTAAACCGTAGCACACCAGAAACATCACGATAATCAGCGGCAGTGCGCTGCTAATGGCTGCTGTTTGCAGCGCAGAAAGTCCGCCTGCAAGAAGGAGCGTCGCGGCGACAGCACCCTCAGAAACCGCCCAGAATATTCTTTGCCACACGGGAGGGTTCTCTGCACCGCCGGAGCTAATAATATCGATCACCAGAGAGCCTGAATCCGAAGAGGTCACAAAAAATGTCACAATCAGCATCGTAGCTAGCGCCGACGTGATTGCAGTCAAAGGTAATTGTTCGAGCAGGACAAAAATCGCGGTGGGCATATTGGTTTGTACAGCTGACGCCAAGCCAACACCTGTTTCATGCATCTCCAGCCACAAACCGCTATTACCGAACACTGTCAGCCAAAGAAACGTAAAGCCCGAGGGGACGAGTAACACGCCCAAAATGAATTCTCGAATCGTACGCCCGCGAGAGATCCGCGCGATAAACATGCCGACAAACGGCGACCATGAAATCCACCACGCCCAATAGAACAATGTCCAATTTCCAATCCAATCGTTAGGCTCATAGGCATAAATCCGAAAAGTCATGTCAACGAGACCGGAAAGATACATGCCAATATTCTGAATCAAGCTGCTAAGTAGCATTACGGTCGGGCCCGCAACTAAGACGAACACCATGAGTAGCAATGCCAACAACAAGTTAAGCTCACTCAGTCGCCTAATACCTGCATCTAAGCCTGCAACCACAGAGACAGTTGCGGCGCAGGTAATCGCCGCAATCAATGCAACCTGAACCAAGACTGACACAGGCAAGCCAAACAGGTAATTGAGCCCCGCATTTACCTGCATCACTCCGATACCCAGCGAGGTTGCAACGCCGAACATCGTGCCGAGAATGGCAAAAATATCGACCGCGTTGCCCAACTTGCCGTGGATTTTGTCGCCGATAACAGGATACAGCGCCGAGCGCAGGGTGAGAGGGAGATCGTGACGGAACGCAAAATACGCGAGCGCCAGACCTATAATGATATAAATCGCCCACGCGTGAAGGCCCCAGTGGAAGAACGTTACCTGCATTGCATTGCGCGCGGCGTCTATCGTGCCGCCTTCACCAATCGGGGGTTCCAGAAAATGCGTCATCGGCTCGGAGACGCCAAAGAACATCAATCCGATTCCCATGCCCGCGCTGAATAACATCGCAAACCAGCTGCCGTAGCTGTATTCCGGCTCGGAGTCATCCGCACCGAGTCTTAGGTGGCCAAACCGGCTAAAAGCGAGATAAACCACGAGCATAAAAAAGCCCGCGACAGAGCCCATATAGAGCCAACCGAGATTGGTAAGCAGCCAAGACTGAAGATCAGAAAAAAGCAGCGACGCGTGCTCGCTAAAGAGTGCGCCGTAGAGGCACACAGCAATAATAAGCCCAGCAGAAATGAAGAATACTGGTTTATTCAAGGTCGACTCTGGCTCCTCAGGTGTCGCAGGATCCAGATTGTTCCTTACTTGGTCTAGCATAATATTTCCTGATTGGTTCGTGCCTGTTTCTGGATGGAATTGCGCAGCCACATCGATCCACGCAGGTTATTCTTCTTATTCATGACTGAGGCTACCTAGCGCATCGCGCAGAGGCGCTAAATGCTCGCTGTAGCTGCGCCACTGGTCGACGCCGCTCTTGCTAATCGGTTGTCTAACTTGTTCCGAACTCGGTGTTCTGACATTGCGCTTATTGCGATAAAACTCAACGCATGCCTGTTCGAAGGGAAGCCCACAAAAATCGAGAAGCTTGCGCACCTCCCCTTCTAAATCATCTATAAGTTTTTCGTTCTCGATTCTATGCACAAAACCGGGGAGCACCTCGTCCCAGTGTGCCATCAGATCCACATAGTCTCGGTAGTAAGTGCCCATGTCTTCGAGCGAGTAGGTAAATTCCTGCCCCTCTGCGAACAGCTGTTTGAAACCACTAAAGCAGCAGGCCATGGCACCGCGTCTTGCGTCGATGATTTTTGCATTGGGCAGAATCAGTTTTATCAGTCCAATGTGGCGAAAGTTATTAGGCATCTTGTCAATAAAGAAAGGGGCGCCCGCACGATGTATTCTGGTTTGCTCGATAAATTCTTCGCCAAATTCTGTCAGCTGTGAGTGAGAGAGCTGCGCAAGATTTGCGGGATAGGTTAGGTAGTCGTCTCGCTCACGCGCCAGCTTGCCCGCGCCTCGTCCTTGCCCAAGTCTGCGGAGCCTTTGTGAAAGCGCGAGGATGTTAGGGAGCTCCAGCGTTCCGTCCACAAGGCTGTGCGAAGCGAGAATTTGCTCGACAAGTGTTGAACCCGCACGCGGTAGACCTAGAATAAATAGAGGATCGGGGGCTGTGCAGCCCGCGCCCCGCTTGGATTCGAAAAGCTCGCGTGTGCAAACGGTTTTTTGCGCGGCAATATCCTCGGTCATCGAGCTGGCACGATAGCGGCTCTGGGCTTTTTTGAGCGCATTGCCCTGCGCGTAATAGTGAAAAGACTCGGCGAAGGCGTGTCTGTCTTCGAAGGCTTTACCTAAAGCAAAGTTCATGTAGACGCGATCGCTATGCGCCAGGCGAGGGTGTGCGACCTGCTCCTGCATCGAAGCAACTTCGTCATCGGTAAACTGATAAACCTTGAGATTTGCAAGCGAGTAATAAGCCTCGCCATGACTCGGATTGCTGGCCAGCGCGCGATGATACGAGGCAACGGCCGCGTCGTACTCACCCTGTGTTTTTTTCGCATGACCTATTGAAGTCAGCGTGAGGCTATCGTTCGGCAAGAAATCGAGTACGCGTGCGAAAAGCGCTAATGCTTCTTCGAAGTCACCGCTTTGCATCGCTTCAACAGCCGCGAGAGAGATAAATTGGGGATTATTCGGGTTGCTTGCAAGAAGTGCCTGCGCCTGTGTCCGCGCCTCGACGAAACGCTGGCGTTTTCGTAAAGTCTGAATATAGTCGATATGCACGGGAATGTTTTTAGGTGCGAGGTCATGCGCACTGGCAAGTAGTGTCTCGGCGTCGTCGAGCACGCCCAGACGGCAGCCGATATCTGCGAGCAAGCGCATCCCTTCAACGTTAGCAGGATCTCGTAACAGGTATTGCCGACACAAATCCTCGGCTTTGAGTAACTTACCCTGCGAAATCAAATCGACTACGGCCACGAGTGGCTTCGGCTGACTCAATAGCTGCTTTAACTGCGCGCTTACCTGTTCGTGGAGTTGAGGCCGGTCGAGTTGCCGCAACATCTGCAGCTGTCCTTTATAGCTCGCCTCTAAGGCGGGATTGTAATGGCACGCCCAACTGTAGGCTCTGAGCGCCGACTCAGCATCGCCCCTCGCTCTATGGTTATGCCCCTCTTCTTGATACGCGCGTCCATGATTTGGGGCGCACTCGAGAAGAGAAGCTAACGTCGCGAGTGCGCTGTCGGTGTCGCCTAAATAGCGCTGCGCCACGGCGATAAGATAGAGAAGTTCTTCGTTACGCGGGTGCTCAGCGCACAGTGGCATAAGCAGAGAAAGCGCCGCTGCGAACTCTTTGTTCGAAAGAGCGCGAGTGGCCCTGTCGATTGTAGCGGCCAACTCGGCTGCCATCGCATCGACTGCAGTGGAAACTGCATCTTGCTCGAAGGCTGCCGGATTTCGGATTTCACTCATACTTTGGATCTTAGGCTCCTTCGCCTCAGTCGCTCTGTGTAAAACACGTAGTCTTTTTACTGTTAGAACTGTTAGACCATACAGG
The DNA here is from genome assembly GCA_023254735.1 of Pseudomonadales bacterium. GTDB lineage: Bacteria > Pseudomonadota > Gammaproteobacteria > Pseudomonadales > Pseudohongiellaceae > UBA9145. The sequence continues at coordinate 15,817 of JALRKV010000030.1, forward strand.
GTTGTCGGCACCAATTCGGTGCCCGTCGGTAATAGACGAGAACGAGAACGCCCCTGAAGCGGGGCGTTCAATGAACTTCTATGCGGAAAACTACGATGCGCTAGAAGTCATAAGAGACTCTGACTCCCATCGTTCGTGGTCTCACGTAGTTCACGCGGTCTCTGTCGAAGTTGTACGAGCGGGCAATTTCGGCACGTTCGTCACTTAAGTTCTCGGCAAAGAACTCGGCCGACCAGGTATCCGATGTGACGCCGGCGCTAAAGCCAAACAGCGTCCAGCTGTTTAACTTGTCGCGGTTAATCGACACGATGTCGCTGTAAGACGATGCCGAGTGAGCGATCTGCGGCATCACGTGGGCGATCATTCCTGAGCCAACGCTCCATTCATAGCGCGCACGCAGATTCGCTTGACGCTCCGGTGCATAGGCAAGCGAATCACCGAGGGTAACGTCGTTAGTAGGCGTTATGACTCGCGTAATTTCGGTGTCCAATAGAGAAAATGCACCAACGACGGTAAGACCAGCAATCGTAGGGGGTGCCCAAATAAAGTCACCTTCAACACCTTTTATTTCGGCGTCCGCCGCGTTATCCGAGAAGAACAGATTTGTGATAGAAGGGTCGAAAATAGTGGTCTGTAGTCGCTCGATTTCGGCGAAGAAGACACTGCCATTAAAGCGAAGCGTATAATCTAACAGGTCGGTTTTCCAACCGAACTCATAGTTAGTCATGTCGTCCGTGTCTATCGCATACGGCACGGTAAACGTACCCGCAGGGTTTGTCGCGCCGCCTGGGCGATTTAACAAACCTGGACGATAGCCCTCGGAGAAAGTCGCATAGAGCAGCTGATTGTCGTTCGGCGTCCACGTCACGCTCGCCTTGGTGATCACACCATCGGTCGACGCGGTATCAGGACGCGGCGCTGCAAATAAAGTATCTAGATTATTACCCGCATTGTTGTCTGTCGTTGCGCCAAAGTTACCGAACGAACCCGCCGCGCTGCCGACAAGATCCACTTCGACGTCGTACCAACGTGCGCCCACTGTGACGGCGAATTCGTCGTTGAGACGAATCTTCGCTTCGCCGAAAACGCCTGTCTGCTCGTCCGTGCGCAGCACATCGTTTCGGAATATCACACCGTCAGGCCACTGACTCTGATCGCTCGTTGAGTTCTTAGCGGAAAAATTCGGTCCGAAACCTGTCTCTCCATTGAACGCAATCGCCTGCCGCGAGCCTAGGTAGGTAAAGTCATTTTTCTCAGCGAGATCAAGCGTGCTGTAGAACCCACCGACTGTTGCACTCACTCGGCGTTCAGCATCGGTCGAGAACCGCACTTCATGGCTGCTAACTTCGGTCTGCGAAGTACTCTTCACAAACATGTTAGGCGCCTGACAGGTTCCGCTAGGCGCACTCGCGCCCGGATAGGTCACGCTGCCGTCACAAATGTAGTAGGGCAGATACTGACCCACGAAAATGTAGTCCGCATAGTCAATAAACTGATCGGTCTCACGATCGGTGAAAGCGCCAGTGTAGATAGCCTCTAACTCACCAATGCGACCGGCGAGGGTCCAATTCGTGTTGCTAAATGCATCCTCTAAGGAATCGTCTTCGTAGCGCTGAATCTCGAGATCGCCCAGATTGGGGTCCGCGAAAAACACGCCATCGGTTTCGAGTTCTTGCTCGGTGTGCGCAACGGTTAGCGACCAGTCGTCGTTTATATCCCACAGCGCCGATAGACGGACGCCTGAGTACGTTGTGTCATTAAAATCTTCTTCGACACGCGTTGAATTATCTGCGTCGATAAAATTCACGCCGCTTAGATCGGCTGTGGACTGAAAACCTGCCCTGCCCGCACTGACAGGCAGGCCATTGCTGCGCACCGTGCCTTCGGGTCTGAAACGCGCGCTCTCGGTCAGATTTCTCTGCCCGACGACGTTGTCGATATAGCCGCCCTGATTGTCGACATAAACAACGCCTCGCACGGTGAGCTTTTCGTTGATTGGAATGTTTACCATCGCCTCGACGTTGTTGCTCATTTCACCTTTGTGGGTGAAGGCAGTACCGAGATCGATACTCGCATAATTCCCGCTCGGGTCTGGCTTGTTGGTGATAAGTCGAACCGTACCTGCCTGAGAGCTTGCACCAAAGAGCGTGCCCTGTGGTCCGGACAATACCTCAACCCGCGCCAAGTCGGCAGCATAGACATCGAGATTTCGACCCGGCTGGGCAAGAGGCTGTTCG
>JALRKV010000039.1 GCA_023254735.1 Pseudomonadales bacterium
AAATCCATAGACGATAAAGCATTTGGTAACATTTAAAGTAACACTTTTAAAAGAGCTGAATATTTAATCTAACAATATCAATATTTTATATTATCAATTCGACTCCTGCCTCTTCCGCCACTTTTATCTGCCCCAATCAAGCGCTCGGCGTTTACTCCCGCGCACTCGCCGGCGCCATCTTCCACTCGTGTTCAACAACATCCGGCACCACTTTTACGCCAGTGCTGAACTTCAGCGGCTCAACCGTGCCGCTGGGGAATGCGAGCTCGACGTAGTAGGCGGTATAGCCGGTTTCGGGCGGGTCGAGTTTGATTTGATAGACGCCGGGTTCTTTCTCGGTGAGCGCGGTCGAGGTGTAGGCGCGGCCGATCTGCGCTTGCATAAAGTTGCGTTCCTTCGGATTGCTTGCTTGCCACAAAAGCACCTCGAGGGGCTGATCGAGGGTGAATACGGTAATCGTTCCGTCGTCGGCGACGTCCCAGTTGTAGCGCGGCATCTGCACATTGTTCACTACGGCGTGATACCACGCATCGACGCTTTCCATGACGTCTGTATCCGCCATGCTGTGATTAGAATTGGGGACATAGCGCAGGTGTTTCTCGCCGACGAGTTCATCCCAATAGAAGCGCCACGAGTCTGGAATGAAAAATTCATCGCCGGTGGAGTTAAGCAAAAACTTCGGAAGTGTGAGGCGGTCGCGGTACTCGAAGGGCTCGACAATTTTCATTAGCTCGGCGAATTCGGGCGTGCCCATCCAGGCGATGTTGCCGTTAAGCACGTAGTCACTCACGGCAAGGGAATAGGCGCCATAAACGCTGAAGTGATGCTTGAAACTCTCTTCGAGATTGAGCACGTCGATCACGATCGGCATGATCGCGATTACACGGGGATCGACTGCGGCGGTAGTCCATGTCGTCCAGCCGCGCTTAGAACCGCCGGCGACAACGAACTGATCGACCTTTGCTGCTGGGCTCACTTGGGTTTGCATCAGGTCGGTGATGGTGTCCATCGCGCGTACGGCGGATTTAGTCATAGGCAGGCGCAGGGGCCACTTCTCATCGCCGGTGCGCAGATACTTATCCCAGGTGTAGGCGATGATGCCGTCTTCGCTGCGCCTGCGCCCGTCGTCGTCGGCGAATACAAGTGGCTGGCTCGGCACGCCGTAGAGAGTCGATACGACGGTGCCAGTCTGCAGTGCGCGCTTAATGTCGCTTTCGGGCGCGGCACCTCGGCGGTTCCCCTCGTTGCTGCCGCCGGTAAGGTAGAGAAAGCCGATATCGCTAGTGACGTCCTCAGGCACGGTAATCACAAGCTCGTGCACCCACAGTGGCAGATTCACCTCGGCGCTAGTAAGCCACTGTTGGCTGACCATTTCGACGATGTAGGTCTGATAGGCTTTGCCTTGATACTCGCCAGAGACGACCTCGATGATCTCATAGCGGTAGTTGTCATCGGGCGCCTGCACGTAGCGGTCTAGCGCGGTTAGGGTAAAGCCCGCGCTCGCACCGAGGGCGGGAAGAGTAACTAAACAGAGTAGCAGTGCAAAAAGCGGGGAGGACATACTCCAAGTGCAACGGATTTTCTGTGCGAGGTTCATCAGCTTGTCTCCGCTTAAGTGAAGAAAATTACTCCGATGATTCCACGATTTTTATGGGATGTGAAGTGGTCAGAGAGGGCTAGCGCCGCTCTATGGCAACAGCGGCGCGTGAGCCAAAGTCAACTATCCTGCACCAAGCGCGCAGGACAGGGTGAAGCGCAGTGCCTAACGCCTGCTCAGCTTCCTGCTTGTGATGAAGCTCGTCCTCTCGGCACTCAGCGAGTAGCTCTCTGAGCGTGGGGAAAAGCCGTTCTTGGTCAAGACGTTCAATCTGCTGCAGATAGTGCTCATCAACAAACGTTTCAACGGCGGCAATGGTGGCGTAAATGGCGCGCGCACCGAACAAGCTCGGGAGCGCGCCGGTGACGAAGCCTGCTGTTCGCCAGAGAGGAAGCAGACGACTTCGCGACTTTGTCGGTATAACCGCGTTTATTTTGCGCAGGTGGCTTTGTTCTGTGCGCAGATGATGCTCAGCAAAGCGTCTGATCTCTTCATCCTTGCTAGCCCAGAGAATGCCGTGATAGATCGCGACCGCGCCAGTTTCGCCAGCCTGATCGGAGCGTAATTCGCCCAGAAGCCAGGCGGGCATCGCGTTGGCATCAAGACTGTCAGCGACTGTGTCGTTCATGGTTTCTCAATCCTATGCTGAGAAGCTTTATTAATACTGACAGAGCGGACACCAATAAAGTCGGCGCGACGAAATCGCCTCCTTTAAAATGGTTTCGCCGCAGGTATGGCAGGCTTGATTCTCTCGCGAGAACACAGCGTGGCGATACTGTCCCCGACGAAGCCCCTGCCGTTTAAGTTTCTCAACTAGCGAAAGCGCGTTGGTGATACCACCTGTCGTGTAAGCTTGCTGGCTAATTTTGAGCGTGCTTCGAGCGAGATCGTTTAGTTGTTTTTTCTCAAGATCGCAGGGGCGCGCCCGCGGATTAATGTTGGCATCAAAAAGAATCTCCGAGCGCAAATAATTTCCGACCCCTGCGAGAAACGCTTGGTCTAAATAGAGTATGCCGACCGAGCGTTTCCTAAACTTAGCCGATGCAAGCCGCGCTGCGATTTCCCGCCATGTAAGGGAAGGGGACAGAATATCTGGGCCTATTCTTGAGAGGAAAGGATGCTGAGCAATGCCGTCTGCATCCAATACATCAATGTCTGAGGCAGAGTACAGCAGTGCGCTGTGCGTAGCTGTGTGAAGAGCGAGCCTGAGAGAGCGATTCGTCGCGGGGGATTTACCTTGCTTTACGACATACCAGCGGCCGTAGAGCTGATTGTGCGAGTAGATGCTAAGGCCGTTATCAAAATGGGTGAGAAGCGCTTTGCCACGCGTTTCGAGGTTGATGACCTCTCTCGACTGCAGCTCCGCTTCGAAGGGCTTTAAATGCGCAAACGCAAATTCGATGCGATCGATCGCCTTGCCTTCGAGCACTTTCGCTATTTTGTCTGCTGCGCGACGTATTTCGGGACCTTCAGGCATGGTGTCTCTGCTTTTGTGGGGTGTCCTTGAAAAACGCCCAACGACTCTGACTAGATTGCAATGCAGCTCGATTGTTTATCGAAGTCATGCTTGATACCGATCAATTTGATCGTCTCCCAACCCTCCATACTCTAGTTGAAGCAAACCAGACGTTGCTAAGGAGGCTCGCATGTTCGAATCCAACATGATCACCGTTGTTATTGATCCCGAAGTCGACAACAAGGCCGTTGTGAGTAAAGCTATCGCAGTCGCGCTCGTTAGCCGTGCGAAGCTCGAGTTTGTCTATTCGGAGTATGTTCACTATCTAGAAGATGGGTATTTTTACGACCCAGTTGTCGCCAAAACCCTGCGTGAAGAGCATAGTGAAGTTAATGCGAGGAAAGCCGAAGAATTAGCCCAGCTCGCGCGAGATGCGGGCCTTAGTGTCAATGTGGTCGCACTTTGGGGAAGCCCCGCGCATCGGTCTATTATCGAACGCATCATCGCTAGACAGCCTTCGCTCGTCATTAAGAGCACCTCACATCACAATCGCATCACGCGTATTTTCCTCGCGAATGAAGACTGGGAGCTTGTAAGGCATTGCCCAGTGCCATTACTTTTGACCAAAGGACTGCCTTGGTCCGAGCCGCCCAGTTTTATCGCGGCCGTTGACCCCGACCACCTGCGAGACAAGCCCGAGAGTCTCGATAAAAAACTCGTGGCGCACGCATTAGAGCTGTCCGATCGATTCAGCGGTTCGGCTCATCTATACCACTACGATTGGATTCCGCCACTGTCTGGCCTCTACCCCCTGCGGATCGATGCTGCGGGCGAATCAGCGAAACTCATCGCGATGGGTGAGGAAAACGGTATACCCGCCTCGCAGTGTCACTGGACCGATGTCGTCATTAATGACTCTCTGCCCGCACTCGTAGAAGAGATCGATGCGGCGGTCGTGGTCATGGGTGCTATTTCTCGTTCCGCAATCGACAGAGTTTTTGTGGGTAGCACGGCCGAACGGCTCCTCGATGAACTCGTGTGCGATGTCTTAGTCGTGAAGCCGGATTAGGTGGTTGAGACTGCGCCCAAATTGGCCTCATAGCTCTGCTCTTTGATGGGCCAATGCAGCAGAGCGGCGAGAAGACCGAGCGCCGCGCCTGAAAGCCAGATGCCATCGTAGTGACCGGTAGTCTCGTAGAGATAGCCGCCGAGCCAGACTCCGCTGAAGCTGCCTAGTTGATGGCTAAGAAACACGAGTCCGTAGAGATAGGGCATGTTTCTTACGCCGAAAAACTGTGCGACCAATCCGGAAGTTGGAGGTATTGTGGAAAGCCATAAAAAGCCCATCGCGGCACTGAAACCTAACACGCTGAGAAGCGATGGCGGCAGCAAAAGAAAGAGGAGAATCGCAATCGCGCGGGTAAGATAAATAGCCGAGAGCATCCTGTGTTTGGGGCGTTTGCCACTCGCTACCCCCGAATAATAGGCGCCGAAAATATTGCATAAGCCTATTGTACCGATGCTCCAGGCGCCGACCTGCGGGCTAAAGCCAAGGTCTACGACATAGCCAGGCATGTGGACTGTGATGAAGGCGAGATGGTAGCCACACACATAAAAGCCGATAAGCAGTAGAAGATAAGAGCGGACAGACAGTGCCTTGCGCGTAAGCTGCCAAAGCCCTATCGCGGGCGTGCCTTCAGCGCTTTCGCCGGCTTCGTTGCCATAGCGGGCGAGGGGGATAACGAACACCGCCATGCCAAAGCCTAGGAAGCCCATCAGCTGCAGCGCGCCCAGCCACCCGAGCCAGTCGATGAATACCTGCGCCGCCGGTACGATCAAAAACTGTCCCACGCTGCCGGCAGCGGTGCCAATACCCAACGCCCAACCTTGTTTCTCGGCAGGTACAGCGCGAGCGATTGCGGGCAAAACAATACCGAAGGAGGTGCCGGCGATACCAGCGCCTACAATCACGCCGGCCGTTAGATTGGCGCTTAGTGCGGTGGTGCTGCTCGCCATGCCTAGTGTGCCTAGCCCATAGAGGGCAATACCGCCGAGCAAGACCTTGGTTGTGCCAAATCGGTTGACGAAGCCTCCGGCAATGACTGCGCTTAATCCCCACGATAGATTCTGAATTGCGAGTGCCAGCGCGAGGACATCGCGCCCCCAGCCATTCGCCTCGCTCATGGGTTGAAGAAACAGGCCAAATCCCGAGCGCAGGCCAAAGGAAAGCATGAGGAGAAGGCAGGCACTGATCAGCACAGGCATATAGCGGGTTGAGTTTTGGGTGATCTGATTCATCAGCTGACTGCCTAGTTTCTAAATTGAGAGTGTAAAATTAGGAAAGAAGAGTAACTGTTTTTTTGAAAATGACGAACTTTCTTCGAATGCGTGACGTAACGATTTTTATCGTACGAAAATCTTGGTAAGGTGGCGGCCGCTGATATTTAGGTGTGTCAACTCGCCAACGTTGGGCAGCGTGAAAAGCTGAAGGGCTACCGCCAGTAATAGGCATCAGACGCATTGGGCAACAAAATTAGACGAGTCAGTAACTTAGTAGGAACTGTTCAGATGGTAAAGGTTTTATTCAAGGATCATACGGGAAGCGAACAATCTGTTGAGGCGGCCGCTGGGGTCTCAGTTATGCAGGCCGCGGTCACTAACGGCGTGCCGGGAATCGACGCAGACTGCGGTGGCTCTTGCTCTTGTGCGACCTGCCACGTGTACGTCGACGAGGCGTGGGTCGGGAAGTTGGCAGCAATGGATGCCAATGAAGATGCCATGCTCGGCCTGAGTAGCGATCGCCGCGAGAACTCGCGCCTTTGCTGCCAGATTACCCTGAGTGCGGAGCTTGATGGACTGACGGTTACCACGCCGGAATTTCAATTCTAAATCGTCGCCTCAAGCCGAGGTTAATTCGCAATATTGTTTTGGCAGGCAACACTACCCGAAAAAATGAGACGAATTGGCCTGCCCATCGAATGTGGAACCGAGAAACTTTAGAGAGAACTTAAAGAATTTAGAGAGACTATTATGAGTGATACTCCAGCAACCCCTGAGCTCGACCGCCGCCCCGAAAGCAAGTGGAGCATGGTAGGCAAAGACCCTTACGCTATGCCTATAGAAAAAATCGATCTGGCGCATCCCGGTATCTGGAAAGAAAACGAATTTTTGCCTTTTCTCAAGCGGTTGCGCGAGGAGGCGCCTGTGCATTACTGCGCGGAATCGGCGACCGGCCCTTACTGGTCTGTGATGAAGTACAAAGATATTATGGAGGTTGATACGTCACCCCATATTTACTCGTCCGAGCCTACGATAGGCATTGTCGATGCGTTCGAAGAGTTCACAGTGCCCTCGTTTATTTCGATGGATCCCCCCAAGCATGATGAGCAGCGTCGGGTGGTGCAGGGTGTTGTGGCGCCGTCAAACCTAAAAAATCTCGAAGGATTGATTCGCAGCCGTGCCGCGGCGATTCTCGACGGTTTGCCCATAGGCGAGGAGTTCGACTGGGTCGAGCGCGTCTCAATCGAACTGACGACGCAGATGCTTGCCACGCTGTTTGACTTCCCGTTCGAAGACCGTCATAAGCTGACTTTCTGGTCAGATGCGGCAACTGCGATTCCTGGCGGCGGCATCGTTAACAGTAATGAGGAGCGCTGGGAGGCGATGCAAGACTGCCTCGCGACGTTTACGCGCCTCTGGAACGAGCGGGTCAATGCGGAGCCAGGTAACGACCTAATTTCCATGCTCTCGCATGGTGAGGCCACAAAGAATATGCCGCCAATGGAGTATCTGGGCAATATCCTGCTGCTCATCGTTGGCGGCAACGACACCACGCGTAATTCGATTAGCGGCGGTGTGCTGGCGTTGAACCAGTTTCCCGAAGAGTACGACAAGCTTCGCGCTGACCGCTCATTGATTCCGAATATGGTGTCGGAAATCATCCGCTGGCAAACCCCACTCGCTTATATGCGGCGCACGGCGAAAGTTGATACCGAGCTTAACGGGCAGAAAATTAAAAAGGGTGAAAAAGTGATCATGTGGTATGCGTCGGGCAATCAAGATGACGAAGTCATTGAGAATCCAGAGCGCCTGATCATTGACCGCCCCAATGCGCGGCAGCACCTCTCCTTTGGTTTCGGGCTACACCGCTGTATGGGGAATCGCCTCGCCGAAATGCAGCTGCGTATCGTTTGGGAAGAGATTATGGACCGTTTCGAACATATCGAAGTGGTTGGAGAGCCCGAGCGCATCTACTCTAGCTTCGTGAAGGGGTACTCTAAACTGCCCGTAATCTTGCACCCCAAAACGGCGTAGTTCTAGGCTTTGGAAAACGGCGAGTCGATGACTCGTTTTAATTCGGAACATGGATTCGGTAGGTGACCGCTACGCGGTCATCTGAGGCCAAGGTTTTCGGATTACGCGGACGTTCTCTTTCCTTAGAGTGTAGCCGCAGCCGTCGAAATGTTCGAGTATCTCGATGCATAGATTGCGGCCAATCCCTGTCTTGTCTCTAAACTCAATCACGCTGAATCCAGCGCCGTTGCTCGCGGCCATAAGCTGATTCGCAGTCTCTGCGAGTTCAGCGAGGATGGCAGGTAAGTAAAATCTGTTGTCGGCAACCTTCACAACGACACCCGCGCGTGCGCAGTGCTGCAATATCCGCTCGACAGCCCGCAAAGGAACTCCCGTCGCGTCGACGATCTCTCTGGTTCGCGGCGGTGTTATGCCGCCACGCGCGAGCAGAGGAGCAATTTTCGCATCGAACTCTTCACGCTCACGGCTGACCACCGCGCGGTGTGTGGCGAGCGCAACATGGCTGCCCTCCCGGCGCAGCAGGCCTGCCGCGGTCTGCACTGTTATTAATCCTTTAAGCACCGGACGAGGGATACTTGGCTTCAAAGCACGCGCAATTGCCGATTCGAGTAAACCCGCCTCGCTAGGCTGCTCAGTATGGAAATGTCTCAGCAGATCGGTGAGGCGTTTAGACAATGCCTCGGCGGCTGAGGCGCCGATTAAGCGCGGTAGTCGGCTGCCCTCGATAGGCACTGCAAGCGGCGTAGGTGATTGTTGCCTCACGCGCTCAAGGAGGGTTTCCATCGAGGCAGAAGTCAGATTGCGGGCGAGCGCGAATTGTTCGAGGTCAATGCCAAATGATGCATTAGCAAGCGCCGCATTAATAGCGGCAGCGCCTTCGCCCCGATACGCTTCCAGAAGAGCGAGTCTTTCTTCGCTGGCTCTGCCGCGCCTCGGCAGCTCTGTGTCGATGACTGTCCCTCCACCGAGAGATATCTTGGCGGCGGGGTCACGGAGGATAAACCGGTCCCCCCAGTGGCAGGTAATAGGCTCATCGAGGCTAAACTGATAGAGGCCAGCATTCTCATCGAGTTTGCGTAGACGCGTGAGGCGATGCGCAGCGCCAATATGAAGATGGTAGTCGACACCCGATTTTAGCGAAGTCGCCGGATCGATAAGCGTAAGGTGCGCATCAAATCGCATGACGCGGCGTAGAGCGACACCGAGACAATCTCCGCGAGTGATCTCATCGAGTCCGAGGCTAATGTTCAGCGCCGCGCGTTGCCCGGCGTGGAGTGATTGACAGTCGGATTGATCGATACGGATGCCGCGCACACGCACGGATTCCCCTGTCCCGCAGTGAACCAACTGCTCGCCCTGATTAATTGCGCCGGCCGCGAGAGTGCCCGTGACGATCGTGCCAATACCTTTCGCTGTGAAACAGCGGTCGATAGAGAAGCGCGGATGCTGATTGCGATCATCGGTATTTACCGACTGCTGCATTGCTAGTGTGTTTAGGTGCGTCGCGAGTTCGGCAATCCCAGCACCATTGATGTTGTTAATTCTGAAGAGGGGGGCAGTGCCGAGGCTGGTGCGTGCCAGGAGCGCGCTAATCTCGCTTTCAACAACTGCGAGCCTCTCTTGTGTGCACTGATCAATTTTCGTCAGGGCAACAGCGCCTGCGCTAATCCCCAGCAAATCCAATATTGCCAGATGCTCGCGCGTCTGGGGCATGATGCCGTCGTCTGCAGCGACGACGAGCAAGGCCGCGTTCACCGCGCTGACGCCGGCTAACATGTTATTAATAAAATCGCTGTGTCCGGGCACGTCGACGAAGCCGAGTGTTGTTGCGCATTGAGTATCGTCATTGGAATGACGATACGCGAAGCCAGCATTTATCGTTAAACCGCGGGCTTTCTCTTCGGCGAGAGTATCGGTGTCTGTTCCAGTAAGCTGTTTGACTAGCGACGTTTTGCCATGATCAACATGGCCTGCGGTGGCAATAACAAGAAACTGTCTAGGTGAGTTGACTGCGTTCATCGTGGTTACTGCTGTGTCCTTGCCGAGTCTAGGGCAGTGCTGCAGGTCGCGCGCGCGCGATGGCCATGACAAAACACGCAGCGATTGCGGCGGCAAGAAAGAAACCTGTGTTCAAAAAGCCGTTCGCAAGATTCACAATCCCTAAGCCGATGGCGCCAGTAAAAAGGGCGTAATAAATAAACGCGAGCAGAGTCTTGCGTATAACCGCGCCTTCCTTGCCTACCAGCCCAACCACCGCCGAGGCTGCAACCACATTATGAACACAAATGATGTTGCCTGCGGCGCCACCTACAGCCTGCAAGGCGACAATCCAGAGAGGATCGTAGCCGATGCGCTCGCCAACCCCAAATTGGAAAAGAGAGAACATCATATTGCTTACGGTATTACTGCCCGCGACGAAGGCGCCCAGGCCACCGATAAAGGGTGAAAATAGAGGCCATGCTGTCCCGGCCAGCTCTGCTACGCCTTCGGCGAGGGCCAGCGGCATTTGCTCAAAGCCAGCGGCGCCATCGCTAGAATTAATGAAAACCTGAACCATGGGCACGGTGAAGATAAGTGCCATAGACGCAGGCGCGAGAGTTTTAAGTGAGTCACCTATGCCGCGTGAAAATTGCGAGAAGGGGAGTTTATGAAGCCCTATAGTGATGAACGAGGCGAGAATAAAAATGCTCCCGGGCGACCACAGTGGCTGAAACGATGCAGAGATCGAACTGCCGAAAATCTGCGGCCATGCCCACGTTATGAATGGATGTGCGCTACGCAGCACTGACTCGAGATCGAGAATCCGCAGGCGAGTAATTACTAGCAGCACCGCAATGACAAAGTAGGGAGACCAAGCGCGCAAAAGGCTTATCCTTGGCGCAGAGTCGTCGTCCTCCCTGTTGGTAGGTGAGGCAAGCGCGCTGCTCCAGTCGGGCTCCCAAACTGCGCGCTCCGGAAAGCGCCATTCGCGACCCTTGGCGGGCATAAGAAACCCCCGCTTCGCTGCGGGAACAACGATGGCGAGACCGATGAGACCGCCGAACATCGAAGGGAATTCAGGTCCGAGCAGAGTGGCGACTAAAAGATAGGGAATTGTCATGGCGAGAGCGGCAAAAACTGCAAAGCGCCAAACCTCGAGCCCCTCGGCGAAGCTTCGCGTTGATCCGAAGAAGCGCGTCATCGTCGCCACAACCAGAAGAGGGATAAACGTGCCAGCGATGGCATGGATTAATGCGACGCGTGCTGCGATATTGGCAAGAAAGAGATCCCAGCGCTCGAAACCCAGGCGGGTCGCGAATTCTGCCATGTCGGGGTCTGCCGAAAGCCCCGTACCGAGACCAACAAGAATAGGTGTGCCCATAGCACCAAACGACACCGGCGTACTCTGGATTATCATACCAGCAACGACGGCTGCCATCGCAGGGAAGCCTAAGCCGACCATAAGCGGCACCGCAACAGCGGCCGGCGTACCGAAACCAGCCGAGCCTTCGATAAACGAGCCGAACAACCACGCAATAATGATGACCTGAATGCGCCTATCGGGAGTAATATCCGAGAATCCCGCACGAATAGCGCGCATGGCACCGCTGCGCTGCAGGGTGTTTAGCAGCAGAATGGCGCCAAAAATGATGTAGATGAGTGTGGCGGCGATGATAAGGCCGTTAATGCTCGCAGCCAGCACCTGCGTGCCAGACACTCGCCAGACGCCAATGGCGAGTCCGGCCACGATCAAGTAGGCGATTGGCATGGCGCGGCTGGCAGGCCAGCGCAGGGCGACGAGCAAAACTCCGACAATTAGTATCGGAGTAAACGCGAGTAGGGCGAGAAGACTGCTGCTCATGGTCTCGATCCTTCTATTTGCCGATCTTTAGAGAGTTGGTGAGAATGGTTGAGAGTCTTGGCAAGCGCGGCCCGCTGCCCCGCGTTCTAGTCTGCCTCCTGAGCCTCTCGCGCCTCTTGTGCACGCGCGCCGCGCAGAATATTAACCATGCCGTAATTGCCTTCGTGGCAAGCGTATTCGTAGAGCTGACCGGCAACCTTTGTCATCTCGACAATTGCTACAACCTTGTCGGTGAAGGTCGTTGGGTCGTCGACTGTGAATTCATAGTCTACTGTGTCGGCGGCGGTGCGAGTGAAACGCTCTGTCAGTATTTTGTCGAACGCAGTGCCATGCGCGTTGAAGCTCGTCGTGAGGTCGTTAAAGTTTTTTGTGATCACAACCAGCGTGTCGCCGTCCCAGTAGCCACGAGAGTCCCCGGTCCAAAGGCGAATATCCTCGTGCAGTGCATTGTGCTCAGCCGCACTGTCTGCGAGCGGCACGATTCGGGCGTCGTGAATCATTTCGGTTAAGAGCACTGCGTGATCTTTGCTTTGGAAAATCTGCACATTGTTATTGTAAAGGCTCGGAATAAACGGAGGGCCCGAGTTAAAGCCCACTATGCAGCGCTCGGAGAGCCCGCGATCTTCAGGGCCATCGGTGCCGATGCCACCAGCCAAAATACGCGCCGGGCGCGATTCGCCAGTGTCTTCACCTCCGTAGTTGCCCTGTTGGTTGATCGCTGTCTCGGCGAAGGGGGGGAGTTGACCGTCTCTGGGATAGACAATGTGCGACGTGCGTTTCAAGCCGCCAATGCCTGCATTCTCAATCCAGAAATCGTTATAGGACTCGTCTACGCCGGCGATGGGCAGGGCGCTATCTGAACTGGCGTCACGGGCAGCTGCAAGTGCCTCGATACGCGCAATCTCTGCTTCCGAGAGGAACTCGCGTTCGCCAAATTGGCTAGGGCGAATCATCGGCCGGTCAGAGGAGAAATTCCAAACACCTTGTAAATCCGGCTGTCCCCACTCGGTTCTCGGTGCAGTGTAATCCTGCGCCGACACCGAGGAGTATGAGGTGCATACTGCAACCGCAACAAGCAGAGCACGGCGTATAGTGAGTGCGTGAGTCAACGTTCCCAAGTGGGGGCGAGTTGCGGTGGTGGGTGTTTTGCGAGTGGTCATTGGGGCTCCTTCGATTAGAGTCTTATTGACTCGAAAGTACCCGAAACTGCTGGATTGCACAATTACTTCATGTATTCCCGCTAGCTCACTCGCAGCGAAGCTCTCCGCGTGAGGGGGGGAGTCGCCACCGTGAGACGGCAATAAAAAACCCGCGTTCGCTGAGGGCAAACGCGGGTTTTCTTAATTCGATCAGCTCTCCCCGCGGCGCGGGTACGCTGTGCGCTATTTGTTGCGCAGCCTTGCCTGAGCTGCCGCCAGGCGGGCAATAGGCACCCGAGGTGGCGAACAGCTTACATAGTTGAGCCCCGTGCGGTGGCAGAAGTCTATCGAGTTCGGGTCGCCTGCGTGCTCGCCGCAGATGCCAAGTTTAATGTTGGGCTTGGTCTGACGGCCACGCTCAACCGCGAGCTCGACAAGTTTGCCAACGCCGGTCTGATCAAGGCTCGCAAACGGGTTTTGGTTGTAGATTTCTTTGCTTTGGTACTGATCATAAAACAGACCCATATCGTCGCGACTTAGACCAAGAGTGGTCTGTGTCAGATCGTTGGTGCCAAAGCTGAAGAAATCTGCTTCGTGCGCGATCTCATCGGCGGTGATTGCTGCGCGCGGCACCTCAATCATCGTGCCTACTAGGTAGTCGATCTTGACCTTATGCTTTTTCATTACCTCAGCTGCGACCCGGTGCACAATTTCGAGTTGGTCTGCGAGCTCGGCGCGGAAACCAACGAGAGGAATCATAATCTCAGCTTTGATTTTGATCGCTTTCTTACCCTTGCTCACTTGTGCTGCAGCTTCGAACAGCGCGCGGGCCTGCATTTCGGTGATTTCGGGGTAAATGATGCCGAGCCGGCAGCCACGGCAACCGAGCATGGGGTTTTCTTCGTGGAGCGCTTTGATGCGATCGATAACAAAGTCAAAAGGCACGCCCAGTTTCTCTGCAAGCTGGCGGCGGACGACGTCATCGTGGGGTAAGAACTCGTGCAGAGGCGGGTCGAGAAGGCGAATGGTTACCGGGCGACCTTCCATCGCCTTAAACAGGCCCACGAAGTCTTTCTTTTGGAATGGAAGAAGTTTTTTGAGCGCGGAGCGGCGCTGCACTTCGTCGGCAGCAAGAATCATTTGGCGCATAATATCGATGCGCTCGCCGTCAAAGAACATATGCTCTGTCCGGCAAAGACCAATGCCTTCGGCGCCGAAGGCAACTGCTTGTTTGGCCATCGCTGGCGTGTCGGCATTGGTGCGAACATTCAATGTGCGGTACTTGTCGGCCCAGCTCATTACGGTCTGGAACAGCTCATAGGTATAACTCTTGTTGGCCTTGAGACCACCCTCGAGCACGCGCTTAACCTCAGAGTCCGCGCTTTCGATCATGCCCTTGTAGATTAGGCCGGTACTGCCGTCGATCGAAATATAGTCGCCTTCTTTAAGGACTACTTTACCCGCGGTGAGGGTCTTCTTTTCGTAGTTGATGACCACCTCGCTGGCGCCGCAAATACAGACTTTGCCGAGCTGGCGAGCAACGAGCGCTGCGTGTGATGAGACACCGCCGCGTGACGTCAAAATTCCCTGCGAATGCAACATGCCCTTTAAGTCGTCGGGCGAGGTTTCATTGCGGCACAGAACAACCTTATTGCCCTTGCGTGTCTCAGCCTCTGCGGTTGCAGCGGTGAAGGCAATGCGACCCGTCGCGGCGCCTGGGCCCGCTGGCAAACCTTTGCCGATAACCGGCGCCGCTTTAAGCGCTTTAGGATCGAAGACAGGAACGAGTAAGGAATCGATAGATTCAGCTGGGATTTTCAACAGCGCGGTTTCTTGATTCATGAGTCGCTCGCGCTGCATTTCAACGGCGATGCGAACGGCGGCGAGGCCGGTGCGCTTACCGTTTCTCGTTTGCAGGATAAACAGGCGGCCCCGCTCTATTGTGAACTCGAAGTCCTGCATGTCTTTAAAGTGCTTCTCTAGTTTGTTGCGCACTTTCTCAAGATCGCGGTAGCTCTGAGGCAATTCGTCTGCGAGCTGAGCGATCGCATTAGGGGTTCGAACTCCCGCAACCACGTCTTCTCCCTGCGCATTGATAAGGTATTCGCCATAAAAGACTTTCTCGCCGTTGGCGGGATCGCGAGTAAACGCCACACCCGTTGCGCTATCGTCTCCGGCATTGCCGAATACCATCGCTTGAATATTAACGGCGGTGCCCCATTCGGCAGGGATCGCATACTGCTGGCGGTAGAGGATGGCGCGGTCGTTGCGCCATGAGTTAAATACCGCGCTGGTCGCACCCCACAGCTGCTCAAACACATCCTGCGGGAAAGCCGAACGGGTGCGCTTGCGAATTAGCGCCTTGTATTGGTCGACGAGTGTTTTCAGATTATCTGTGCTCAGGTCGCTGTCAGCCTCGATTTTGAGCTTGCGCTTCATTTTTTCGAGTATCTCGTGGAAGGGGTCTTCTTCTTCCTCCGAGCGTGCTTGGACACCCATGACGACGTCACCGTACATTTGTATGAATCGTCTGTAGCAGTCCCAAGCGAAGCGAGGGTTACCTGAGATCTCAGCGAGTCCTTCGACCGTCACGTCGTTGAGTCCGAGATTGAGGATGGTGTCCATCATACCCGGCATAGAATCGCGTGCGCCGGAGCGAACCGACACCAGAAGCGGGTTGCTGCGCCCGCCGAAGCTCTTGCCGAGCTGACTTTCGATCTGTTTGATTGCCTGCAGGACTGATTTCGAGAGCGACGCAGGGTAGGTTCTGCCGTTATCGTAATAGTAGCCGCACACTTCGGTGCTTATGGTAAATCCAGGAGGGACGGGCAGACCTATAGACGCCATCTCCGCGAGGTTTGCGCCCTTACCGCCGAGTAGGTCGCGCATGGTCGCGTTGCCGTCAGTTTTCTTGCCAAAGGCATAAACGTAGTTAGCAGCGACGCGTTTCTTGACTGTTGTCTTCTTTGTCGAGGCTTTTGTTTTTACTTGTTTTTTTGCTACGGCCTTAGTGTTCTTGCTCATGACTCTTGGTTACCCTCAAAGTAAGCTACCAGCCCGCTTGCACAAGCGCACCACCGATCGAAAGCGCTGCAATACCGCAGCAAGCGCTCTTGCTCGGTCCGGAAATCGATGCGTTGGAGGTGGAATCTGCTAGCGGGTTGTTTTCTTAGGTCGCGAATACGAGCACGCCGTATCCGAGAAAGGGGAGAATAAATCAATGGCCATGCAAAATCTAGCGCTTCGCGCGTTGCAAATTGTCACGCCACGGCTAAGGGCGCCGTGGCCTGATCGGTGCGCCGATAAAGAAGACAATTAGGCGGGCACGCTCCGCGGTGATAAATGCGTTGATTAGGCGCCGGCAGACCAAAGCACCAAGCAGGAATACGCTAAACATGAGGCCGTCCATTTAATAATGTAAGAGATGTAGTACGGATGACGAACGATTAAAAATACGCCAAACACTGTGAACCTAGCTGCTACCAACGAGCACGCAATGAGGATGAACGAATTGCGCGTTCGGTGCGAATGGCTGCGCAACAGAACGGAGAAATAGTAAGTAAATGAACCATTCTAGGGTTTAGTCGGGTCTTTATCTGATTGCCGCTGCACACCGTGGCTCAACTGTGATCGAGTTACATCACTATTTCGCGGAATTGGGCAGAGTGACGGTCCCAGAAGGGTGAGGGCGCAGGCGGTGCTAATTCTGAGAGAGACGATGAGGTGGTTGTGTCGGATATAAACGGGGAGCGGCTGAAGCACTCTGCGTATTGTCGAGACCATCTGCAGGAATTCGGTTACGAACTTTGCGATGAGGCATCACTGCTTATTCGTGGCTGGGTGGGTAGGGTGTTTTTGCTACTTATTCTGGTCACCTCCGTCGCAACTTACCGCTACGCGATTCAGACCAATAATCCGATTGCCTTGCTCACCCTTTTTGCGTATGCGCTGCCCGTTATTATCGTAGGTTCGTTTCCAATAATAATTAACTTCTACTCAGGCATTGAAAAATTTAGTCCTGCAATCGTAGATGCCGTAAGCATAACTTCTTTGCTGAGCTTTGCGTTTATTGGCTATGTCTTGTTCGCCAATGTCGATACGCAAGTTGAGAGGGAGATCTTGAGCAACCGCTTGGCAGGTCAGGTGAACTTTATGCTCCTGATTGTTATAGCGCTTTCTTACCATGCGACTTATCAAGTCACTATAATTAGAAACCTTCTCCTAACAGTGGTCTTTGCGGCGTTGATCTTTTGGGTCGACAAAGATTTTTTTGCGGTCAGCGTTCTGCAGCTCCTCCAGGGTTTTTTGTCGGGCTCTGTTGTCAGCTGGATTTTCTATGACGTTATCAGAGCGCGGTTCTACTCACGATCCACCGATGCAAGCACGCGACAGCATTTGTATAACCAACTCTCCAAATTAGTCTACTCGCATCAACTCGAGATGATAAAGAACGGGGAGGAGCTGGAGGCGACGATGCCGCTCAAGGAGGGCAAGGCAATCGTGAGCGTGTTTGATGTTCAGCGCTCTACCGAAATAAAACACGAGAAAACTCAGGCGTTTTTTCTGAACGTGTTCGAATCATTTTTAGAAATTTGCATGCGTGGATATGAGCATAATCCATTGCGATCGCGTGCGTTTCGATTAAAAGAAACCGGAGACGGATTTATCAGCACGGTTGGATACCCATTTCTCCCGACTGAGGCTGAATCTCTTGCCGATAGCGCGGTATCAACCGCTCTGACCATGCTCGACGCGTTTAATAAAGAAGTCGAAAAATTTAACTACTCACGCCCAATCAAAGCATCAATTGGGCTCGCCTATAATTCGATTCAGGGTACGTTCCAGAGCGCCGGTATTCGGTCTTATGATTTGTTTGGCGAGGCGATTGTTCAGGCAGTAAAATATGAGGAATTACGCAAGCGGCCAGAGCTATGGGACCTATTCAGCAAGCATGCGGCGAAGTTGGGTCTCGAGCACTTCCACCTGCTTATTGTTCAGGAGGTGGTCTACAACTCACTAAGCCCGTCTTATAGAGATCTATTCGTGGAGGTCGACCTGACCGATCCACGTGTTTTCACTGGAGAGGAAGACATGCGTTATGACACGGAGGCGCGATATATATACTTTTATGTCACAGAGTGATCCGTTTGTGCTATATCCCTTGCCATCCCTAGTCAGCGAAAAACTCACTGACCAGCGTTCGGTCTTCAAAGAATGACGCTAAATTCGCCTTAACAAGATTGCCCATCGCCGCTCTTGTTTCACCCGTCGCGCTCCCAATGTGTGGCAGGAGTACTACATTGTCCATGGCGACCAGTTCGGCGGGTACTGAGGGTTCTTGGGCGTAAACATCGAGTCCTGCGGCTGCAATTTTATTCTGTTGTAATGCATTAACGAGTGCGGCCTCGTCGACACTTTGGCCTCTGCCGACATTAACAAACACGCCCTCGGTACCGAGGTTTTCGAAAAACGACGCATTGAATAGTTTTGATGTTGCAGGTCCTCCTGGTAGTACGTTGACAACGATGTCGCTCGCGCGAGCGAGTTCGTTGAGCGTTTCACAATAGGTATAGTCGCAGTCTTTGGGTTTGCGGTTGTGGTATGCAACGTTGAGTTTGAATCCTTTCGCTCTGTCAGCGATTTCTTGGCCAATGCGTCCAAGGCCTGCTATTCCCAATGTCTTACCTGCGAGACTCTTTCCGAGTGGGAGAGGGCCTTTTGCCCATTTTCCTGCGCGTACGAAGGCATCCGCGACGATGAATCTTCGCGCACAGGCGATGATGAGTCCTATCGCAATATCAGCCACGGCATCGTCAAGGACGCTCGGTGTATTCGTGACCTTAATGTTGCAGCGCTTGGTTTCAGCAAAATCGATACCATCGACGCCCACGCCAAAGCAGGAGATGAGTTCAAGTGAGTCGAGGGTATAGAGCAGCGGGTCTGTCGCCCATGAGGCGGACGCCGCAGCGATGCAGCGACCCTCGAGCGAGGCTAAGGTGGCTTTTTTCTGATCCTCATCGAGAGTCCAAAGATGAACCGTGTCGTAGATCGCATCCAATGCCTCGATTGTAGGCGGATGAAAGTTATTGGCGATAATTAGCTTATGTTTGGCCTGCATTGTTCTCTTTGTCCTGTCTCTCTAGTTGTCTCTCTAGCTGTCTCTCTAACTGTCGATCTCTCGGTCTCTTTCTATATTTCCATCTTTCGGTCGTTCTGTCTTGTCGACTTGTGTTCTTGCGGTTTCGCTTAATCGATCGCACGCCGGTCGTGTCTGTTCATAGTGCATTTCAAAGTACATTAAATTAAATAGTAACTTTAGGGGTGCATTGGCCGCTTTATCTCACAAACCCCTGCTGACTTTAAGTCTAGATTGCGTGGGTAGCGACTATTCCGTACATTCACCTCTTGAGCTGTGCAGGTCAAGCCAACAGCCTGGCCGACTCCCGAGGTAGATGTAACCATGAATGATCAACGAGCGTTCGCGCTTATCCCTCCAGTCGATAGTATTCTTAAAGAGCCGGCGTTGCATTCCGCGATCACCGCCTATGGTCGTGAGCCGGTAAAATTAGCCATTCGATCCGAGGTCGAGGTTCTCCGCCGCGCAATGGCGCGCGCTGCGGGTGAGTTTTTAGACCAGTCGCGGGAGCGAATAAGTCAGCGGGTGGCCGAGGCCGCGGTGTTGAGGATCGAGTCGGAGTACCGGCCGCTGTTCCGACCGGTGTTTAATTTAACGGGAACAGTCATCCATACCAACCTAGGGCGGTCGAGACTGCCCGACTCCGCGATAGCTGCGATGGCCATAGCCGCTGGTGAGGCAGTCGACCTCGAATATAACTTACAAACGGGCAAGCGCGGCGATAGAGACTCGCATCTAGAGGGTCTTATCTGCGAGCTTACCGGTGCCGAAGCGGCAACAGTCGTGAATAACAATGCGGCAGCGGTGGTGCTGCTCCTCAACACACTCGCCAGAGAGCGAGAGGTGTTGATTTCACGTGGTGAACTGGTTGAAATCGGTGGCGCCTTCCGCATACCCGATGTGATGGAAAGTGCCGGTGCGAAGCTGCGAGAAGTGGGTACTACCAATCGGACTCACGCGCGCGATTTCGAATCAGCGCTCACGCCTCTAACAGCCTTGGTGATGAAAGTGCACGCGAGCAACTACGAAATACGCGGATTTACAAGTGCAGTTCCCGAAGCAGAACTCGCCGGTATTGCTCACGACGCGGGCATACCGTTCGTGTCTGATCTAGGGAGTGGTTGTCTTGTCGATATGGCTCGCTTCGGACTCCCCCCAGAGCCGACTGTGAGGGCGACAATCGAAGCAGGTGCTGATCTCGTTACTTTTAGCGGCGATAAACTACTCGGTGGGCCGCAATCAGGAATCATCGTGGGTCGTGCTGATCTGATAAAGCGAATCAAGGCCAACCCGCTTAAACGCGCACTGCGCGTCGACAAGACAGTGCTGGCAGGATTGTTGGCTGTTTTACAGCTCTATCGAGATCCAGAGTCGCTTCCGCAGCGGTTGCCGCTACTGGCAGACCTCACGCGTCCACTCCAAGAGATTGACGCAGCGATCGCGCGTATTATGCCGGTCGTTAGCGATGCGGTTGGTGATTCGTTCTTTGTCGATGTAATCGATTGTAAGAGTCAAATTGGCAGTGGCGCATTGCCGCTAGAATTGATGCCGAGCCGGGCTATTTCTCTCTCGCTACGCTCGGGACAGAGCGACGCAGCACTGACTGAACTCGCTGCTAGATTACGCGCATTGCCCAAGCCTATCATTGGTCGACTCTCAGATGGCTCACTCATTCTCGACGTTCGATGCTTGCGAGACGAGCAAGGCTTTTGTGAGCAGTTGCAAAGACTTGAATAAATGATTTGAGTCGATACTGTCTAGTGGGAGGTAGCGACTTATTGCGAGCCTGCCACGCGCGTTCCCGCCAAGAAAAACAGCAACGAGGCAACCGATGCGCCGAGCATCATAAGAAGCAGCGGATACACGGTGCCGTTAAAGATGACCGCCACAAGCTGAGCTGCTATTGCTGAAAATGCCATCTGCAAAAAACCCGTGAGGCCCGAGGCTGTGCCTGCGAATCGCGGGAATTCATTAATCGCGGCCGCTTGCGCATTGGGCAGGGTAATGCCATTGCCGAGCACTGCTACGGCGACGGGGATAAATAGCGCGAGCGGGTGATGAAAGCCGAGCAGCTGCAGCGCAATAGCACAGACGATTCCAATAATGCCGGTGCTTGCGCCGAGCATTATTAAACGATTAATGCCGAGCGTTCGACCAAAATGCCGCGCTATGTAATTGCCGGTCATAAACCCCAGAGGCACCATAATGAAATAGTAGCCGTACTCCGTGGCTGGACGCTTAAGTACGGTAATCATGATTTCGGGCGCTGCCGAGATAAAGGCAAAAAATACGACCGATACGAAGCTGACACAGAAGGCATAGCCCCTGAATGCGCGCGAGCGGAATAGATGGGCGAAGTTCCCTAACATCGCACTGATGCCATCGAACGGCACCGGCTCCGCTAAGGTCTCTGTGAGAGACGCGCGCAGCACCAACATTATTCCTAGGCTGAGCACTGCCATGACCAGAAACACCGATTCCCAACCAAAGCGAGACATTATTTCACCGCCGACGGCAGGTGAGAACATGGGCATCACCACCATCACCATAACGAGCGTTGCAATCACTCGCGCAGCCTGCTCAGGGCCATAGACATCTCTCACGATAGCGCGTGCCAGCACAAGCCCAACGGCGCCGCCAAAAGCCTGAATGATTCGCCCTGCGATAAGCATCTCGATTGTGCTTGCGAAAAAACAGAAGAGCGAGCCAATAATCGTGATACAGAGGCCTAGAATCATAATGGGACGTCGGCCGAACTGATCCGAGAGCGGTCCGTAGGTAAGTGTGCCTATCGCAATCGCGAGCATGGACAGACTTAGGGTTAGTTGAGCAACCTCGGCGCTAACTTCGAAAGTTTCTTTGATTACTGGAATTGCCGGCAGCAATATTTGCATCGCCGTCGGCCCGAGCGCGGAGGTGGCCGCGAGGAGGACGATGACTCGCTTTGCTAAGGTGTTCTCCATGACTTCTTACTTCTCGCAGCGAGCCGATGTGGCGATTGGGTTAACTTTGTCTGTTTAAAAATTCGGTAGTGCGTTTTCGCTGCCGTAACTCTGTGATCTTAATACGACGCTCGCGCCCATGAGCGCCGAAAGCTGAGCCTTGCTCAGATCGACACCGACACCAAAAAGCTGACGCTGAAATTCGACGACTATTTCCGCAGGATCTAATGCGTTCGGTGCAGGAGTGTAGCACGAAAGCACGGCGCCCTCGCCGTCGCGCAGGCAAAGTGAAGTTGCTGCGATTTCTAATGCGAGTCCTTCGGGTATCGCGTTGAACCTAGGTGAGACGGTAAGTTTAGCCGCAAGTGCGAGCGCTAGATCACTCCCATCGTGGCTAAGCGCCACTGGAATGTTGCCGCCCAGTCGACGAGCGAGGCTTGGATCTTGTCTTAGCGAGGTGCTCAACAGGGAGCGCGCCGCGAGGGTGTCGCCTTTGCTCCAATAGGCTTGAGCTAGGTGCCATTGCACGCGCGCGCGGAGCAAGACTTCGACGCTCGGGAGTAGCGATAGAGCAAGCGTGCCCTCGCTAATGACGCGGTCGAACTCCTTTTGCAGTGCGGCTGTCTCTGTAACAAAAGCATGTTTGTAGCCCGGCGCGCCACGGAAGGAGCCTCGGATTTCGGCGTCATCGATCAGTAGATCAAAAACGCCGGCGCCTAGCAGTTTCGCGATCTCAGGCTCCATCCATTCCGGTATGTGCACATCGAGCGGCGCATAGGGGCGGAGTCGATCGCGCATGGTTTCGGCGTTAGCGAAAAGAGACGCTGCACGGCGACCTGCGCGCCAGGCAGCGAGACGCGTGAGTTGCGCTTTGGCAAAGGAGGTGAGCCTCAATTGCCACTCTTGTGCAGAGGCATACTCAAGTTGACGTTCGTAATCAGCGCGAAGGGCGAGGGTTGTGAGCAGTGCCGCGATAGCATCTTTCTGCGCGTCGTCGGCGCTAAAATTGCCGTTACGATCCGGCTGATTCAAGGCGGATTCGGCCAGGCGCGCCGCATCCTCCGTGTAGCCTGCAATGAGCAGAAAGGCTGCGCTTACGAGGAAGTGCTCGGCACGATTGCTGACGCCAATCAGAGGGTCCTGCCTGTTACGCCAGATCAACATTTGCTCGAGTGCACTCTGGGCATCGTCGAAGCGGCTCTGAGCCAAGGTCAGATAAAGCTTCTGAATCCAAGGGTTGGACACGCTGCTCGGATTTGGATAGCGGGTGGCTCTGTCGATTAGGCTTTCTGCTTGATCGACACGGAGTCTGCTCAAGGCTACCTCTGCGGCGTTGGTAAGCGTCACTGTGCTTAATTCCTGTCTGTCACCCTGTGCTGCTTCGTCTAGTTCGAGTGCCTTATCGCAGGCTGGCGCCGAGAGAGTCTCGTGAGGCTCGCTGAGCTCTACCGCGCAGAGAGTATTCCACGCCTGCGCCTCGGAGAACCGGTCTACATCCTCTGCGGCTAAAACGCGCAGCGCACTCTGCCGCGCGTCGTCGAAACGACCGAGTTTGATAAGCGGCCAGCCTTTGTAGGGTTCCAGATCAACCCCATAGGCTTCCGCTAAGGCATCCAAATAGCGGAGAGATTCTTCCTGATTGCCGATAAGCTGATGGATGGAAGAGAGTTGATTCAGGGTGAGGTAGTGCCATAGTGGCGTCTGCGGTTTTGCGTCTATTGGCGCTTCGGCGCTCACCTCAATCATCTGGTCAAACGAACGGATTTTGCTGTTGGCTTCGGCCTGATTAAGGTGGAACAGCGCGCGTGGGACATTACCCTCAACCGTTAATAATACCTCCGCGAGGGTGTAATGCGCTGCCGCAGAATCCGGCTCTTTGGATAACCATTGCTCTGCGAGCTCTCGCGCGCGGATGTGCAGATTAGCATCGAGCGCGCTACACACTGCGAGGGCTTCGGGTTCGACAATAGTGCGCAGGCCAAAGCAAATTTCTGGTGCAGGCAGCGCTATCTCAGCAAGATCTTGTCCCCTCGCCTCGATGCTCAAGGTCAGCGGAAGTGCTGCGCACAAAAGCCAGAGGGCCGCATTAAGCAGAGGACGCTGTTGGATCGAGCGGCAGGCTTCCGTCGGCGCTTTCCCTGCAAAATTTTCAGTCATCCTCGCGAAAATCCTCTCGCATTGGCCTAGAGCGCCTGCTCTATCGAAGGGTGGATCGGGCAAGCTGCTCCATCGCAGGCAGCATGATTTCTTGCAGTAGTGTTTTTACGTCGCCTGCGCCCGGTGCGAGCTCAAGGCGGTGAGCGAATACATGCGGCAGCAGTTTTTCGATATCGGCTGCACTGACATAACTGCGCCCGTCGAGTGCGGCCGCCGCTTTCAACGCGGGCAGCATAAGCACGATGCTACGGGTGGAATTGCCTTGCAGAACACGCGAATCACGCCTCAACTCTCGCGAAATATCGACCAGTGCGACTTTTATTGCGTCGCTGATTACTACGTTGGACGCAATGGCTCGACGCGCTCTTAGTAGCGATTGCTGAGTCACTGTTTTCGTTTTCTCGGCCTCTTGGCCTGTGTTTCCCTGCTGCCGGTTGAGGTGGCTTGATAAGACTGCTAACTCGGCGTCGCGATCGATGTGCTCCATAGTCAATTTAAACAAAAATCGATCGAGCTGCGGCGTTGGTAGGGGGTATGTGCCAACCAAATCCAGGGGGTTTTGTGTCGCGATAACGAAAAACAGCTCGCCTAGCGGGTAGGTCGTGTTGTCAACGGACACCTGTTTCTCCCCCATCGCCTCGAGCATCGCCGACTGCACTTTGGGTGATGTGCGGTTGATCTCATCAGCAAGCACTACATGCGCAAACAGCGGCCCGCGGCGAAAATAGAAGCTGTTATTGCTCGGGTCGAAAATTGGCACGCCGGTAACATCAGAAGGTAGCAGGTCAGGTGTAAATTGGATCCGCCGGAACGCAGCAAGATCCTGTTCGGCAGTTGACTTATCGGATGACGAGAGCGGCACTGCTTCGCCGACTATTGCCTCGCCGAGGGTCTTCGCCAGGGTGGTTTTGCCGGAGCCGGGAAAATCCTCGAGCAGCACATGGCCATCTGAAACGAGCGCAATAATGCACAGCTCGATCACCTCATCGCGTCCGATGACGGTCTCTTTAACGATGCCTAGGAGTCGGACTAGAGTCTCACGGGCGGCAGCAAGTTCGTGTTGAGGATCTGAAGGATCCAGTGGGGATGTGCCAATTGCCGCCTGCGACTCATCGTCCGCTGTTACGTAGTCTAAACTCATTAAAAACTCCAATCGGGCTAGCGTGTTGTCGACCAGCTAAAGGGATGCAGGGCGCCGAGCAGTCTGCGCCATAGGGGGAAGTTGGTTTGCAACTCGGAACGAACCGATCGTTCAAGTGAATCCCAATCGAGCGCGCTAAGCTTCGTGTCTCCGCTTTTCTTAGTGCGAGATTGATAAAGATTCGTTGTAGAGTCCTTAGCACCCAATGTTGCAGCCAAATGCGCGCTTGTGAGCTCAGTGAGACCCGGTGTGTAGGACGCGCAACGGGCTGCAAACGCCTCTCGCGATTCGCCGAACTCTCGTCTCAGACCAACGTCGGCGAGCCGATCGAGGGTCGCTCTGTAGCCGGTCAGTGATCGACGTGTTCCCGCTCCGAAACGAGGCGCGAACCGCCGCTGAATCTTTGCGAGGTAGCCGAACATCACGATTAGTGCTGCGACGATAGCGAGATAGCGGCCAATTTGCCGCAACGAGGCTAAAGGATCGAAAGTCGATTCACGCTGCGCGTTCACAAACTGCTCGAAAGACGAGTCATTGCGCAGCATTTCTCCGAGAAGCTGTTGCAGATTGTCCTGCGGGTCGGTGGTCATATCGACAAGAGTCTGCTGAGGCGCCGGATCGATGATGACCCAGCCCACATCTTCGAAGTACACCTCGGGCCACGCGTGTCCATGAATAGCCTGTATGAGTAAGGATGATCCGCCTGCTCGGTTACTTGCTGGCACGGAGTAACCCACGCCAACGCGTGCGGGGATGCCGAGACTGCGGTAGAGATACACTGCCGAGAAAGCAAAATGAACACAATAACCTGTGAGGTCGCCGAAAAGAAAGGAGGCCGCTGGGTCGGGTTCGGCGGCATGCGCGTTCTTTAGGCTGTAAATACCGTTTTCATCGAGATACCGTTTTATGGTCCATGCGCGCGCAAAGTCGTCCTGTGCAAATTCGGGTTTTAACGGCGCGGTTATCGACGCAGCGAGCTCTGCGTAGCGTTTATCATCAGGTAGGGTTAAGTATTGAGCGGCAACGTCGTCGCTCCATGCTTTATTGCCAGTCTTGCGTCCTAACAGCACATCGAATTCGAAAAGGGGGACGTGGGAAATGGCCTCATAGGCATTGTCGAAGCGTGTGGCATTGGGATTTGGGATGCGTTTAAACGCTGTTGGCGTGTCTAGTCCAAAGGGCGAGCGGTGAGGAACTAACGTTCCTATTGTAGTTCGCACCGCCCTTCGCGGAGCGTCGGGCAGCGGAGAAATCGCGTAGTCAAGGCTTTGCTCGGTATTCGAATCACGCGAATCGGTAGGGCGATCAAACCCCTTTAAAAGATCGGTATCCATGTCTGCACGCGTGGCGTAGTCGAGCCGCTGTCCGTTGAATTGTGAATAGGCAGATTCACGGAAATAATATGAGCCGTCGACGGGTTCATAGTCGTCGTGGAAAACGACGACGGCCACCGGCGCAGCTTTATCCTTGGGATCGTTCGTGCTGTCCTGGAAGGGGTTGTCCTCTTGACCACCGTTGCCTTGCTGTCCAGTGAGGCCGAGATTATTGGTGAGCTCGGGAGTCGGTAGACCGAAGCGGCTCACAAAAACAATGAGCAGAAGGCAGACGGCCGCGAGGGTGGCAAGATGGTAAACCGCGCGCACTTTGTTTGCTTCTTGCAGATTGATTGCAGTGAGCACGAGCAGTGAAACAGTGCCTATGCCCATCAATAAATACGCAGGATCATAGCCGCGAATGAGCGCGAAGTCGCCAAGCATGAACGGGCGGTCGATCATGCCGTTGCGATGAGCGGTGAGCGTGAAGACGATTGCACAGGCAATGAACGTAAGCTCGCATAGCCTGCCAGCACCGCCTCGCTGCGAGAGTAAATGCAAGCTGCCGCAGACCGCTGCGGCTAATGCGAACCCTGCGATAAATTCTCCCACGCTGTAGAGAGCTAGCGGGTTATCTGCAGTCAGTGCGCTGGCACTTAGCAGTTCGCTTAGCTCGCTGCCGTTGCGCAGCACGGTGGCAATCAGCAAGCCGACAGAGGCGAGTAACAGGGCGACGGTGATTGCAGCGCTTAAGCGAAACTGGGCAAGCCTGCCTGTTTGGTAAAACTTATCTAGCAAGAATGGCACAAACAAAGCGCCAAAAACTGCGCCGGTCGAGCCGCTGGCTATGGTAATAGGGAGGCTCACAAGCCATGCGGCGAAAGCAACAGCGGCCAGGCGCAATAACTGAATTTTGCGATAGCTGCGCGCGTCATCTCCCCAGGCCGCCTGTTCAGCGCTGCCCGCGCTTGCTGAAAGTGGGAATAGCTTAGCCAAGAATCGCATCCTCGAGGTCGGAAATTTTTAGTAAATCGCCGCTGGTTCTATCCACTATTACGATCGATTCTACGCGCTGGCTCAGAGTCGTCAAATCTGATGTGAAAGGCAGCTTTGATGATTTGGGCGCGGGGTGTGGTTCCTGCCAGAGCGCTCTCTGCCAACTCGCCGACGGCTTGCGTCTGCCGAGCACGTCGACTCCTATAACCAGATTAAGTCGACAGCTGCGCGATTGCGCGGTTGTCGCAAGCCGTGCGAGCACCGCTGAGTCGCGCGCACTGGCAAACACCAGGCACTGAGTGCAGCGAGTGGCGGCGATAAATCGGTCGAGGCCATAGTTTGAATCCGAGCCTGCCATATGGCTGTTAAGTCCAGAGTAGTCGGCAATGGCAGAAGCTGATATGGCATCAAGTGCATCCGCAAGGTTTCGGTATTCAAGTGCACCGACAGAGGAGGGGTGATCGGCACCGAAGCGCCAATCGTCGCCTAACAAGCCGCATTCGAGCGTGAGTCTCGCCAGCGCCGCAGCCGCCTCGTCGCCTAGGCCACTTACTAAGTACGCGCAGGCCTTGTCGTCGAATGCAACGCTACGCTCGGGGAGGCGAACATTGAGCTGTCGATTTCTGGCGAAGCCCTTCCACATTATGTCGCGCACCGAGTCCCCCGGCGTATAGGGGCGGATCTCCATGCGATCGCCCTCAGGGCGACCACTGGCTTCGGGCAAGCCATCCTCCATAATGCGCGCGCGTTGGAGGGTGAACGCTTTATAGGCGCCGATGCGAGGGAGGGTTTTGTGAGCCAGAGGCTGTGTCGCGAGCCAGCTATAGCTGCAGAGTCCAAGTGCATCTCTGACTTCGAAGCGGCGGGTGATCGAGGCGCTTTTGCCTCGACGCGAAGGAATGATTGTTTCGTGCAGCCGATTATCTCGTCGTCGCTCGTTGAGGGTTTCTATGCTCGTCGGCGACACAATGCGCCACGCGATCCGGACAAGCGGAAGCCAGCTAACCGCGTCGAGCGAAAAACCCGTGCTGTTTAGATACCCCGCCTCGAAGGAGGCGTCACCCGACGGAAAGGTCGATTTACTCTCCAGGGTTCGAAGGATGCGACGCTGCACGATCAGACCGCCGATGACGGTGGCGAAGAGAGAGGTAATCACCACGAAGAGTGCGCAGAGGCATAGGGCGAAAACAACGAGGTCCATGCTGCCATAGCCGAACAGGCGCAGCGCGCCTGCGGATAAAATCAGGGCGAGGCTTCCTTGCGTCGTCAGCGGGAAATGCGACACGAGAGCGGCAACGAGCGCGCGTATCCGCCCTAAGAGCTGTTTTTGTCGAGGGCCTTCACTGCGGAGTACTTCTTGCATTGGAGTCTCTTTGGGCGGGTTTGCCAAACCCTCTTGGCTCTATTGCCTGTTTTATCGCGCGAGTGGCTACTTATTTACCCGCTTAGCGACGAGCTGGTCGACCACGGTCGGGTCGGCGAGGGTCGTGGTATCGCCGAGAGAGTCGAGTTCATTCGCTGCGATTTTTCGCAAAATCCGACGCATGATTTTGCCTGAACGAGTCTTTGGCAGCCCGGGCGCAAACTGAATGATCTCGGGCCGCGCGAATGCGCCGATCTCGCTCGCAACGAATGCGCGCAGGCTGGCGTTGAGCTCGCTCGATTCATCGATTCCGTCCATAAGCGTGACATAGGCATAGATCGCTTGGCCTTTGATATCGTGAGGATAGCCAACGACCGCCGCCTCGGCGACGCTTTCGTGTAATACGAGTGCGCTTTCAATCTCGGCAGTGCCTAGGCGGTGTCCTGAAACATTGATCACATCGTCGACGCGGCCGGTTACCCAGAAATAGCCGTCTTCATCGCGGTGTGCGCTATCGCCGGTAAAGTAATAACCCGGATACGCCTTAAAATAGGTGTCGACACAGCGCTGGTGATCGCCATAGATACTGCGAAGCTGGCTAGGCCAGGTTTGTCCAAGCACTAGGTTGCCGGTAGCAACCCCCTGAAGCTCGTTTCCCTCGGCGTCGAGTAGAAGGGGTTTTACGCCGAAAAAGGGCAGGGTTGCCGAGCCGGGTTTTAAGTCGGTGACACCGGGCAGCGGGGTAATCATGATGGCGCCGGTTTCAGTTTGCCACCATGTGTCAACAATGGCGCATCGACTCTCGCCCACGACTCGGTAATACCATTCCCATGCTTCGGGGTTGATGGGCTCACCGACGCTGCCTAGAAGTCTGAGCGAGGCTCGCGAAGTGCGTGTGACTGGCTCATCGCCAGCTGCCATCAGCGCTCGGATTGCCGTCGGTGCAGTGTAGAAAATATTCACTTTATGCTTGTCGATCACCTGCCAGAAACGTGAGGCGTCTGGGTAGGTTGGAACCCCTTCGAACATCAGAGTGGTCGCGCCGTTAGCCAAGGGCCCGTAGACAATATAGCTATGGCCCGTAACCCAACCCACGTCAGCAGTGCACCAGTAAATATCGCCCTCGTGGTAATCGAATACGTATTTGTGGGTCATGCTCGCCCCGAGCAGGTAGCCGGCGGTAGTGTGCAGCACCCCTTTGGGCTTCCCAGTCGATCCCGAAGTGTAGAGGATAAATAAGGGGTCCTCCGCCGCCATCAGCTCGATGGGGCAGTCGGCAGATTGTGCGCTCGTGCTTTGGTGGTAGCAGACATCACGGGCGTCATCCCAGGTGATTTTTGCGTGAGTGCGGCGCACGACAAAGACAGTGTGAACACCAGGACAGTCGGCGACCGCTGCGTCGACGTTCGCCTTCAGCGGTATCGCCCGTCCCCCGCGAACACCCTCGTCGGCGGTGATCACTACCTGACAGTCCGAGTCTAGAATGCGGTCTTTTAGCGACTCCGGGGAGAAGCCGCCGAAGACGACAGAGTGCACTGCGCCGATGCGGGCGCAGGCGAGCATCGCGTAGCTCGCTTCTGGAATCATTGGCATGTAAATGCAGACTCTATCGCCTTTTTTTACACCGCGTGCTTTCAGCGCGTTAGCGAGTCTGCCGACCGCCTCATGCAGCTCTTTGTAGGTTATCTGCGCATCGTCACTGGGGTCGTCGCCTTCCCAAATAATCGCTGTTTGCGCCGAGCGATGCTCGAGGTGCCTGTCGATACAATTGTAGGCGACGTTCAGCCGCGCGCCCTCGAACCATTTCGAGTCTGCTGTGGCAAAATTGCCGCTGCTCACGTGGCGCCATGGCTCGTGCCAGTGCAGTAAACTTCCAGCCTGCTCTGCCCAAAATTCCTCCGGGTTTTCGATGGACTGGGCGTACATCGCCTCATACTGCGGCCGACTAAGATGGCCACGAGCGGCGGCTTGTTCTGTCACGGGGTAGAGCTTGCTGCTAGACATAAATGGGCTTTCCAAAGACGCTGAAGTGGCGTGATAGCCGAAGTTGATTCTGTCTCTGAGTATGCCGTAAAGGCACCCCCATCTCAACGCGGCCGGGCGGCTGCTCGAGCGCCTGTAGCACGGTAACTTTCCCAGTTAATTCAGGCACTGAAGTGAGGAGAAAACTACCAGTGAAACTAGATGAAGATCCGAAGATTATCGATCAAACGGGTGCTGCCGAGGTATGCGGCGACGAGTATAACGAGGTGAGAGTCTTCTTTCGTCGCCGTGCGCAGAGACGCCGCATTAGCGATAGCGAGATAGTCAAGTTGAAAACCGGCTTCCTGAAGCTGCTGTTTGCCCGCCTGAGTTAGGCGTTTGAAATCTTGCTCGCCAGCGGCGATGGCCTCTCCAATCGATTTGATTGTTTGGTAAAGCAAAGGCGCGAGTGATTTTTGCTCGGGTGTAAGATAGCCGTTGCGAGAAGATAGTGCGAGTCCGCTTGCTTCGCGCACTGTGTCTACTCCGTGCAGTGCCACTGGCATCGCGAGGTCGGAGACCATTTTGCGAATGATCGAGAACTGCTGATAGTCTTTGAGCCCAAAATAGGCGGCATCTGGCTGTACTATATTGAACAACTTGGCGACCACCGTTGTAACGCCGTCGAAGTGTCCGGGGCGACTGGCGCCGCAGTAATCGGCGCCAAGCTCCGGCACCTGCACCCGCGTGCTCTGAAGCATGTCGTCGCCGTAGAGTTCCTCTGCGCTCGGTAAGAACAACACGTCACAGCCTGCGTCAATAAGTGCTGCGCTGTCGGCATCGAGTGTGCGCGGGTAGGCGTCGAGATCTTCGTTAGCGCCGAACTGCAACGGATTAACGAAAATGCTCACCACGACGAGGTCATGGTCGGCGCGTGCGCGGGCCACGAGCGACAAATGACCTGCATGGAGGTTGCCCATGGTAGGAACAAAGCCGAGTGTGCCGTTTGCCGCGCCACCTAGAGCCGACTGCAGCGACTCGATAGTTTTAAGTATTTGCATTTTCGATTGAGCGCCGACTAGTTAAAGCAGTGTTCTTCTGCGGGGAATGCTTGGGATTTTACATCGGCCACATACTTTCGCAGCGCGCCGGGGATACCGTCGGCAGACTCGGTTAGGAAATTTTTAACAAACTTAGGTGTGATCGGGGAGACCCCCAATACGTCGTGTAACACCATTATTTGCCCCGTGGTGTCGGGACCTGCGCCGATCCCAATCACCGGAATATCGAGGCTGTCTGTAACCAGTTTAGCCAGTTCCCGCGGCACGCATTCGAGGAGCAAAACGCTTGCGCCGGCATCCTGCAGGACCTTCGCCTCTTGGAGTATCGCCTGCGCTTGAGCGGTATCGCGCCCCTGCACGAAGAAGCCGCCGATGCGGTTGACCGACTGCGGCGTAAGCCCCATGTGGGCGCACACCGGAATACCGCGCTCTGCGAGAAGACGCGTGGTATTTTCGATCCATGCCCCGCCTTCTAATTTCACCATGTGAGCACCTGCGCGCATTAGCGCGGCGGCATTTTCAAGTGTCTGAGTCTCAGAGGCGTAGCTCATGAACGGTAAGTCGGCAACCAAAAGCGCGCCTCGGTTACCGCGTTTTACGCACTGCATGTGATAAACCATGTCGTCCATGGTGACGGGCAGCGTGCTGTCATGGCCTTGCAAGACCATGCCGAGCGAGTCGCCCACGAGCAGGACTTCGACGCCGGCTTCGCTTGCGATGCCGGCGAAACAGGCATCGTATGCGGTGAGACAGGCAAACTTTTCACCGCGTTCCTTAATCTTATGGAGCGTGGTCAACGTTACGTTTCTAACTTGGCTCTGGCTGCTCATGGTGTCGTAGGATCCGCGTTGTCGAGTGAATGTTGATGAACGGCTCGCTGTCGGTCTGCGCTCGAAGGTACATTTTACGACCCTTGGCGCTCAGCGAATAGCCATCTTTGCTGTTTGTTAACTTTCTTTGCGAGGGGGCTTGCGGCGACGACTCTTGCGCCGAGGTTTTTGTTCTCGTGGGAGGTGTTCTAGCATCCGCTCTCGTTCCTCAGCACCGGCCTCTTGGAATTCAGTCCACCATGCGCCCACGCCGCCGAGGTTTTCGCCACCGTCCTCCCTCAGTAGGAGGAAGTCATAAGCGGCACGAAATCGCGGGTGATCAAAGACGCTCTCAGCGGCTCTGCGGTTACGCGTTTCGAGCCTTGCCTGCAGCTCCCAAATCTCTTTAGTCACCTGTGTGAAACGCTTCGGAATCGACGTATAGGTTAGCTGTTCGGCGATGGCGTTATTCGTCGCTACGTTAAATTGCTGCGCCGGATTGAGTTTCGGTGAGGCGTTCAGCTCAAGCTTGAGTTGGACGACTGGCCAGAGCAGAGCGGCATAGAGGAAAGCGGGGGTTACCGATTTCCCTTCGGCGAGCCGAGTGTCGGTATTCTTTAGCGCGAGCTGCAGCAACGCCGC
This sequence comes from Pseudomonadales bacterium, assembly GCA_023254735.1. Taxonomy (GTDB): domain Bacteria; phylum Pseudomonadota; class Gammaproteobacteria; order Pseudomonadales; family Pseudohongiellaceae; genus UBA9145. Next base: position 32,870 of record JALRKV010000039.1, read on the forward strand.
CGCGTTATCACGAGCTTTAAATTTAGTCAGCAAGGCACGGAGTGTCGGCGCGAAAAGGTAATTGCCAGGCTGGTATTTTCTCAGCAAAGCGAAGGTCGCCTCTGCTTGGCCGCTGGCGAGTAATTTAATCGTTTCGTCGAAAAGACGCGCCGGCGAAATTGATTCGAGCAGATAGGCGAGCTCGTTAATCGGCTTGAGGGTCTCTTCTTCGATGTCGAAGTCGAGCTTCGCGCTAAAACGCAGCGCCCTCAGCATTCTAACGGGGTCTTCCTTGTAGCGCTCTGTAGGGTTGCCAATCATACGGATTTTGCGGTCTTTGAGGTCCTGCATACCGGTGCTGAAATCGAGGATCGCGAAATCGGTCGTCCGGTAATAGAGTGCATTGACGGTAAAATCTCGGCGCAGGGCATCCTCGTCTACATTGCCATAGACGTTGTCGCGGAGAATCATTCCAGCAGAGGAGTGCGCCGAATCTAGGTTGCGAATGCCCTTGCGAGAACTGTTCTCGCCGAGTTCTACCGCGATGTCGTGCGGCGCGCGGAAAGTGGTTGCCTCGATGATTTCGCGACCATAGCGCAGATGTACTATCTTAAATCGACGTCCAATAATGCGTGAATTACGAAAGAGACTACGCAGCTCCTCGGGCGTCGCATCGGTGGCGATATCGAAATCTTTCGGTCGTTTTTCGAGCAGCAGGTCGCGCACGCCGCCGCCGACGAGATAGCCTTGGAACCCCGCAGCTTCGAGTTTGCGCAGAACGCTCAATGCGTTGTCGGAGATATGGCGCCGCGACACGGTATGTTGGTCGCGGGGGATTATCGTAGCCTTGTCGAGGCCTTGGGGCGTGTCTACTTTTTGCATTGCTATCGGCGTAGCTCGATTTCGGGCCTTGCGCTGTAGTTTTCGAGACGAGGTACGGCGAGGCGAGGTAAGAGTGATCCGCTCAATTAAGTGATGTAGCGGCTAAAGTCGGCATAATACACGGATACACCGAGATTAAAAGAGAGCGGGTTGGGATAGGGAACGAGCACCAAGCTTGGCGTTGAAGACGGTGATAGAAGCTAGCAGCAAATAAGAGTTGGCAGTAACGAGGAGCTGACCGCAGATGATAACCAGTCGTAGATCAAAGCCGGGCTAGAACAAGAGTCGGGCGTGAATAAGAGCCGGTCGTGAATAAGAGCCGGTCGTAGAAATGAAAAAGGGATGCAGTGCATCCCCCAATTCTTCTGTGTGCCCCTTCGATACCATCAAAATGATGACTCATGACCAGAAAGTCGAGCTATCGAAGCGCCCAGAGAGTGTTAGTAGCCCTGCTTTATATTGTTATTGGGCTGATTTTTTTATTGTTATCTAACCGTGTTTTTTGTTGTGCACCAACCTAGTTTCGCTCAAATCAGAAGCTTTAACGTGCCATTCTTATTATTTTTAACGCTTATTATTAGTATTTATTGTTATTGTGATCTAACAGGTTGCAGTAACTGTGCCACAATATTCAAATTGATTTAAATCAATTAGTTATATGAAAGGCTTGGGACCGGCGCTGGGTTTTTTCTGTAACGCTGTTACCATTCTGCGCGGCCAAGTGGGTAGATAGGTAGCGGTAACAATAATAAGAGGGCGTCAGGCTTCCTGCTTCTTTTTACGTGGGATTCCGAAACGTTGGCGTCTCTCCCAGAGACACTTTCGGCTAATGCCTAATTTTTTCGCAAGCTGAGTTTCATTCATGCTGTCTTCGTGTTCGACAACGAAGCGCTGGAAGTAGTCTTCGAGCGAGAGCTCTTCAATAGCCGCGGTGCTTGTGGTGGGCGTCTCGGCGCTGATCTCGACCGCCTTTGGCTTTTGGGTTTCGATGGCGAGGAGTTCTTCGCCAATAACCTTGTCCTCAGCGAGCACTACAGCGCGTTCGATGGCGTTCTCAAGTTCTCTCACATTGCCCGGCCAAGGGTATTTTGCGATAGCGAGGCTCGCACTTTCCGCGAAGCTTAATACCGGTGTCTTTAGCCGCTTGCAGGTTCGAACAAGGATGGCATCTGCGAGTTCGAGTATATCGTTGCCCCTGTCGCGTAGCGGCGGGATTAGCAGGGTCATGACGTTAATGCGGTAGTAGAGGTCTTCTCTGAATAGGCCATCAACGACAAGCTGTTTAAGGTCGCGGTGAGTCGCGACGACAAGCCGCACATCTACTTTTTTAGATTGCACAGAACCGACTTTTCGAATTTCGCTTTCTTGAAGAACGCGCAATAGTCGCGCCTGTGCCTCGAGCGGTAGTTCGCCAATTTCATCTAAAAAGAGTGTACTTCCATGGGCAGCTTCGACAAGACCGGTTCTTGTCGCGGTTGCGCCGGTAAAGGCGCCTTTTTCGTGGCCGAATAGCTCAGACTCAATGAGATTCTCGGGTATCGCGGCGCAATTAACGGAAATCATCTCGTTTTCGCAGCGGCTACTTAGCTTGTGGATTGCTCTCGCGACCAGCTCTTTTCCGGTACCCGATTCGCCATTGATCAACACCGTCGAGTTGGTGAGCGCGACTTTTCGAATGCGGCGGAACAGCTCCATCATCTGAGGGCAGCTGCCGATCATGCCATGCACTGGGGGCTCGAATTCGTCTGGGGTTGCGAGTTCTATTCCGCCGGCGTGATCACGCAGCACTTTGGAGACTGACTCTAGGAGTTCAGAGTGTTCGAAAGGTTTCGCGATATAGTCGACGGCGCCCAGCTTCATCGAGTCTATTGCCGAGCGAATACTCGAATAGCTCGTCATAATGAGCACGGGGCGATTGGTTGCTTTGATGAGATCGGTGCCGGGTGCGCCTGGCAGTCTTAAATCGCTGAGAACAACGTCGAAGCTGTTGATGTCAAAATTATCAAGTGCCTCTTGAACGCTGCCGGCCTCGCTGACCTTGTACTCATGGCGTTCGAGCAAACGGCGGAGTGAGCTGCGGATAACTGCCTCATCTTCGACGACTAGAATATGGTTTCCTGCTGTCATGCGTCTGCTCTAATCTATTTGGGGTCGTGATAGGTTTGCTTAGGTTTCTGCAAGCTGTGGATCATAGCAGGGAAATTTGAGTAATACCTGCGTGCCCGTCCCTCGCGTTCTGTCGAAGGGGCTGATTATATCAATATTTCCGTTCAAATCCTCAACAATGCTAAACACGAGCGAGAGGCCTAATCCCGTCCCTTCCCCTGCTTCTTTCGTCGTAAAGAAGGGGTCGAAAACTCGGCTCTTGATTGCGTTAGGTATGCCGACGCCGAAATCCGTCACACTGATGTGAACGTGGCTGCCCATGTTTTTAGCCGCGAGCACGATCGTGCCACCGGCCTGTGACGCATCGCGGGCGTTGTTGATGAGGTTTATGAGCACCTGCAGAAGGCGCTGCGAATCGCCGAGAATTGCGGCCTCGGCATCGCAGTCGATCTCCAGCTGTAACTCCTTGTTTTTCTTATCGAGAGAGACGAGGGTTTGCGCCTGAGCGATACAATCGCTGATCAAAACGCGCTCGTTTTCATGCATCAACTTGTTAGTACCTGCATGCGCAAAATTGACGAGTGATTGCAGGATCTTTGACGTACGGTCGGTCTGTTCGATGATCTGCTGGGCGAGCCCCGTGAGCTCGCTGTCTTTGTATTCGTCTCGAATAATCTGCGCGAGGCAGGCGATACCGGTAATGGGATTGCCAATTTCATGCGCGACGCCCGCGGCAAGGCGCCCGATCGATGCCAGCCTCTCACTGTGGGTCAGGCCTGCCTCGAGAATCTCCGTTTCCGTCATGTCCTCCATCAGAATGATCAGGCCTTCATTGCTGCCGGTCTCGCCGCTTTCTTCGATAAACGCTTTGTGTAGATTGACCGTGCGTTTAGCCGCGGACAGCTCGAAACTTTGCTTATAGGAGTGATCGATGTCCTCGCCAATGAAGTCCTCTAGCAGGGTTAACCATGGCTCGGGCAGATCGCTGAGCTGGGAGCCGACCACATCGGCGCTGCTGATTTCGGTGAATTCCTCGAGCGCGCGATTCCACATGATGATTTCGCGATCCGAACTGAGTGAGCAAACACCGAGCGGAAGATCCAACAGGATCTGACGGTGATAGCGGCGCAGATTATCGAGATCGGCAGCCATGCCCGAGAGATTGCTGCGGTAAGCCTCGATCCGATTCTCGATAACCGTAACGTCCGAGCTGCCGTGTTGCGAGACAATGCTATAGGGCAGGTAGCTGTCGATGATTTCGCGCGCGATGGAGGGGCCGAGGAGTCCTGAAAGGTTTGCCTCGAGACGTCCTCGCAGTAGGCGCATCGCGTAGGGCCTGCGGTCATCTTTTTTCAGGCCGAGGTCTTTCAATGCCTGCCCAACCTCGCGGGTTGCTGTGCGCTCACCAAGTGGCTTGCTGAGACTCTTTATAAAATCCCCAGCCGATTTCGCCACCAAGCCACTGCGTTTGCGGCGCTTTATGGTATCGAGGGTGCAAAGGTCTGCCGAGCTGCGTTCTTCGTCGCTGCTGCCAAAATAGAGCGAGCCAAAAATGAAGGCGAGACAGTTGATGATAAGTGACAGCGCCGCCGTTTCGCGCCAGTTAATCACTATATCGCTAAAGCTGTAGGTCTCGGACAGCAATGGCAGCATAAATAGCGGAAACCAAATGCCCACGCCCGATGCGAGACCGACGAAGAACCCGCGCTTGTTCGCCAGCGGCCAGTAAAGTATGGCTACGATACCGGGAAGAAACTGTAGGCCCGCCGCGAAGGCAACGGTGCCCATGAGCTGTATGCTGATCTTGTCGCTGGGCAGGTAGTGAAAGGCGAAGCCTGCCCAAATTAGCGCGGTGATCAGTACTCGCCGCCGCTGCATGAGCCAGCGATAGATATCCTTGCTGGCCGCCGGCTGCTGTATTGGCAAGATCAGGTGATTTAGACACATGTTCGACAGCGCCAGAGTAATCACAATAATGAGCCCGCTCGCGGCAGAGAGACCGCCGAGATAGGCAAGTAGACTGATTCCTGGTCGATCGAAGGCTACGCCGATAGCCACAGGGAAATACTCGACAGGCACGGTGCTGCCGCCGCGAATGCCCGCCCAAAGAATCGGAAGCACGGGTAGGCTCATTAAGAGGAAATAGAGAGGGAGTCCCCAGCTCGCAAACGAGAGTGCGCCGCGCCCGGCGTTACCGTTAAAGGTGACATAGAACATATGAGGCATCGCAACAGCTGCGGAGAAAAACAGCAGCGCCATGACGTGAAACGAGCTGAAGTAATTAGTGTCCTCGAGGCTTCCGAGTAAATCAGGCTGCGTCAGCAACCATTCCTGCATTTCATCGAAGCCGCCAAAGCCGCCGAAGATCGCGAATCCACCGACGACTAAAAAAGCAAAAAGCTTTATCAAGGACTCGAACGCAATGGCCATCATAAGGCCGTCGTGCTGGGTGCGCCCGGGTCGTCTCGATGTACCAAAAAGAATCGCGAAAAGGGTGATGAGAACGCAGAAGCCAACGGCGATAGAACCGTGCGACGCGGCCGGCGATAAAATGTCAGCGGTGTCTGCGACAGCGCGAATTTGCAACGCGATAAGCGGAGTGACGCCGACTAAAATAACTAGCGTCGTCACTGTTCCTACCCATGGAGAGCGATACCGAAATGCCAGAAGGTCTGCGAGTGAACTAAGTTGGTAGGTTCGAGTGAGTTCGAGTAGGGGCCTTAATAATAACGGCGAGAGCATAAAAGCTAACGAGATGCCGATCGAGTTTGCGAGATACCCGTAGCCTTCGCGCTGCGCACTGCCGACGACGCCGTAGTAGGCCCATATGCTGGCGAAAACGCCGAGCGAAAGCACGTAGACAATAGGATGGCGAACAACTCGTTGGGGGATCCAGCCGCGCTCGGTGATATAGGCGATCCCAAAGAGTAAAGAGAGATAGACGCTACCGAGTGCGACGAGAGTAGGGAGTTCGAAGTTCATTCTGATTCGTCAGTCTCTTGCTCTCTATGTGCCCAGCTCGCAACTAAGACTACGATGAACGCGACTACAAAGGGCCGCCACCAGAGCCCGCCTGCGGCGTTAATCCAGTCAACTGTCAATAAGAACAGCAGGTAGATAATGACCAGCAGCATGAGGATCGAGCGTGGGATGTACACGGGGTTTTCTCGTTAACTAGACTGAGGAGATCTGAGTGTAGCCAATTTCGGCACGGCCTGTATATCCCAGTGCTCGACGCCCCATGCGAGGATTGATTCGACGCTACTGTTGATCAATGTGCGAGGTGGAGACAAACCAAGCAGATCAAGACATTGATGGAGTTGCTCTTGTGCTCTTTCGGGCTGCAAAGGGGGTGCAAAGCTTTGTTTGCTGAGTTTGTCGCCAGCGGCATCGACGATTATCGGGACATGGGCATAGCGAGGCGTCCCATAGCCGAGGCAGTGTTGTAAATAGAGTTGCCGAGGAGTGGAGTCGAGTAGATCGATACCACGGACGATATCGGTAATACCCTGATAGGCATCATCAACTACAACCGCGAGCTGGTAAGCGAATAGCCTGTCTTTTCGACGCACAACAAAGTCACCTGCTTCGCTTGCCAGATTCTGAGAATAGAGGCCCTGGATTCTGTCCTGCAGCGCGTAAGTCTCATCGGTGACTCTGACCCTAACAGCTGCGTCGCTGCCGCTGGGGTGTTTGTCGGCGTACTGGAGGTCCCGCGCGCTCAGTCCGCGATGACGGCACTGGCCGCTGTATACATTTCCATGCTCGCGCAGCGCCGAGCGCGTGCATTGGCAGCGAAAGCACAGGCCTTCATTGGCCAGCTGCATTAAGGCGGCCGCGTAGGCATCGAGTCGTTGACTTTGGTAGAGCACATCCTTGTCCCAGGCAAGACCAAAGTGCTGCAGCTGGGTGAGGATTTCGTCTGCGGCGCCCGTCTGTTCGCGAGGAGGGTCTAAGTCTTCCATGCGCACGAGCCAAAGGCCTGCATGTGCGCGCGCATCAAGAAAACTGGCCACTGCTGCAAGCAACGAGCCGAGGTGGAGTGGGCCTGAGGGTGAGGGGGCAAACCTGCCGACGTAAGAAGAGCCGGTCATGGCAGCCGGGCAGCTAGTCAGCCTAGAGGCTGCCTAGCTGCTTCTCTTTGATTTCGTCTAATGTCTTGCAATCGATGCACTTGTTGGCGGTAGGGCGCGCCTCGAGGCGACGAATACCAATCTCAATCCCGCATGAATCGCAGAACCCGTAATCGTCCTGTGCGATTAGCTCGATAGTGCTGTCGATTTTTTTGATCAGCTTGCGCTCGCGGTCGCGGGTCCGCAGCTCGAGGCTAAATTCCTCTTCCTGCGTCGCGCGATCGGCAGGATCTGGGTAGTTCGCGGCGTCGTCCTGCATGTGATGCACCGTACGGTCAACTTCCTGCATAAGCTGATTGCGCCAATCAAGCAAAATCTGCTTGAAGTGCTCGCGCTGTTTCTCGTTCATGTATTCTTCGCCGCGCTTGGGCTTGTACGGGACGAAATTTTTTAGAACGGGTTGCGTATCTGGAGTAGCGGTCTTGGACATGTGCTTCTTTATGCCTCTACAGGCCCTTTGGCCTAGGTAGTTAAAAGGTAAAACTAGAGTGACTAACAGTGCTGTCTTTAGTGCTGCGAAAGCCTCTTCTTAACGGCTTCTTTCGAAGCCTCTGCCTAAAAATCTGTCCAAAAGTTTCTCAGTCATTAGGTTGCTCAAAGATAGATTCTAGACGTGTCACGCGTATTACATACCTCCCCTGACCGAGGTCTTTCACTGTGGGCGTTAAGCCAAGGGCTTCCCAAGGTCTTTTAAGGGGTCGGTAAACTAGCAGATTTTGCTTCCCTGTGCATCAATTATTGCCCATCCTCTCAAGGTAGTGTTCCAAGCGGTAGTCCGAGCAATGGTTTACGCTGGTTGCCAAGTCGATAAAGGAGCCATTCTGCGCTAATCGAGCATTAGAGCCCGTGTTCGCAAGTGCATAAGATGGCGCATAAAAGAGTGCAACAGATCAGCCAGCCGTCCGGCTAAAAGCCATAGCCTTGATTTCCACTGTTAACTGACCATACAACAAGTACAATATTCGCTCGCAACTCGCAATACGAGATGATGGGAATCGAATGACTCAGGAATTATCAACGCAAGAAAACGTCGCTGAAACTCGTTCCGGCCAACCCCGCGCCGCGCTTGCAAGCGTCACGCCGTTCAGAGTGATGAGCGTTATGCAGCGCGCGCACGAGTTGGAGTGTGCAGGGAATCAGATAGTCCATTTGGAAGTTGGCGAGCCTGACTTCTCTACGGCTCAACCCATTGTCGAGGCGGGCAAGGCCGCACTGGATGCAGGTCTGACTCAGTATACGGCGGCCACAGGACTCGCGGCGTTGAGAGGCAAAATTAGCGAGCGCTACCGTCTACAGCATGGACTCGAGATTTCACCCGAGAGAATACTGATTACGCCGGGAGCGAGTGGCGGCTTGCTGCTCTTGGCGCATCTCTTGGTTGGGCAGGGCGACGGTATTCTTATCACCGACCCTGCCTATCCTTGTGTGCGCAATTTCATCAAGCTTCGCGATGCGTCCCCTCAACTCGTCCCCGTCGTGCGCGCTGCGTCCTATCAGCCGAGCGTAGAGGACTTGATGGCACAGCGCACTGATGCCACGCGAGGCGTGTGGTTAGCCTCGCCTAATAATCCCACAGGAACAATACTCGATCGTAGCCAACTGAGCGCTCTGTCGGCATGGACTCGGCGCGAGGGGCTCCATCTGCTCGTCGATGAGATCTACCACGGGCTGCACTTCGTCGATGATCTGCCTAGCGTGCTCGAAGTTGATGATTCGGCGTTTGTGGTCAACAGCTTTTCGAAATATTTCGGTATGACAGGTTGGCGACTCGGCTGGATAGTCGTTCCAGAGGCGTTCATCGACACCGCCCGAACGCTTGCGCAGAATATGTATATTTCGGCCTCGTCAATTGCGCAACATGCCGCACTCGCTGCGTTCGAACCAGAAACCCAGGTCATTCTCGACTCTCGCAGGGAGGAGTTTAGACGCCGCCGCGACTACATGGTCGAGGAGTTGACCGCGCTCGGATTCGTGTTACCGCAGGAAATAGCCGGCGCGTTTTATGTTTATGCCGACTGTTCTAAGTTTTCAGACGACAGCGAAGCGTTCTGCAAAAGAATGCTAGAAGAGTACGGTGTCGCGATGACCCCCGGCACAGATTTTGGCGATGCCTCTGCGCGGACAATGCTGCGGCTCTCGTTTACCACGAGCATGGCTCAGCTTCAGATCGCTATCGCTCGACTGCGAGCCGCACTTGCCTAGGGATGAAACGACTGCTTGCAGGAGGCGAGAGTGATTTTTGAGCATCCTTTGCAAGAGGCGATTTTACTTAGGCGCTACAAGCGATTTCTCGCCGACGTCAGGCGGCCCGATGGCAGTGAATTCACCTTGCACTGTCCGAACACAGGCGCGATGACTCATTGTCAGGGAGAAGGTTGGCGAGTTTGGTACACCGATTCGCGTAATCCAAAACGCAAATACGCATGCACATGGCAGCTCGTGGAAGATGCTGATGGCTGTCTGATTGGAATCAACTCAGCGCTTGCCAATACGCTTGTGGGCGAAGCGCTCGAGAGAAATGCAATAGGGGAGCTTGCCGGCTACTCGTCCCACCGAAGAGAAGTCGCCTACGGAGAGCAGAATAGCCGCATAGACTTTTTGCTATCAGGCGCAGATAGGGCTGCAAGCCGGCGAGATTGTCTTGTCGAGGTCAAGAGTCTGACGCTCAGGACGCAGAACGGCTTGGGGGTTTTTCCAGATGCTGTTACAGCCAGAGGGCAGAAGCATCTGCAGGAATTAACCACAGAGGCGAAGCGAGGAAAGCGGGCGGTGCTGCTTTTTTGTGTCCAACATACAGGCATCGAGCGGGTGAGTGTCGCCCGGGAGATAGACGCGGAATACGCTCGCTTGCTCGACGCGGCTATGAGAGAGGGAGTTGAGGTCTTCGCCTACGGGGTCGCCATCGAGCCCGCCGATAACGCGCTTAGTCTCGCAGCCTCGCTACCGGTAGAGCTTTAGGACGGATTTCGCCGCGAGGGGCTAAATGGCGGACGGGCGTTTGAGGACTGCCTCAGCAACCGAGACAACGCCGTCTGCGAGTTCGAATGGCACACTCTGCAAATGCTTTCCGCGGCAAGGTCCGACAAGGCATTTACCGGTCTCTATCTGGAAAAGTGCGCCATGGGTTGCGCACTGGATAAGCGCGTTGTCACCGTCGAGAAACTTGTCCTCTTCCCATTCGAGCGGCGTGCCCAGATGGGGGCAGCGATTCCAATACACATGGATTTGGCCTTGTTTGCGCACCGCAAAAAGACGCTTGCCGTCTATTTCGATGCCCTTCGCGCTGTCGTCTTTGAGCTCATGGGTGCTGAAGAGTTTTACCATCATAGGGGCGCGGCTCCTGCCAGAGCAGTGTCTAAAGCCTGTGCGAAGTCTGCGAGCAAATCCGCCTCATCTTCAATCCCTATCGAGAAACGGAGCATCGAATCCGATATTCCCATGCTCTGTCGGCGCTCTGCGCCCATCTCATAGAAAATGGTATGTGCAACGGGAATCGCGAGTGTGCGTGTGTCGCCTAAATTACTCGACGAAACAACGGTTTCCATCGCATTCAAGACCTCAAAGCAATCGACACCCGGGGCGAGGTCTATGCTCATTAGTGAGCCAAAATCACAAAACAACTCGCGCGCACGGGCGTGCTGGGGGTGAGTTTCGAGACCTGGATAATTCACTCTACTCACTGCGGGGTGTACATCGCAGAAACGGGCGACGGCGAGTGCGTTCGCACAGGCGCGATCCATCCGCAGCGGGAGCGTCTCGGAGCCCACTGCGAGGTGGTGTGCCGCTTCGGGCCCAAGTGTTCCGCCCATATCGCGCAGCCCTTTCTTTTTGATCTGAGTAATACCCCACACGGAAGGCTCTTGGCTTTTATAACTATCGTAGATATTGGGGAATCGGCTCCAATCGAATAATCCTGTGTCGGTGATCGTGCCACCCAGCGCATTGCCATGCCCGCCAATGTATTTGGTAAGTGAGTTGACGACTAGCGACGCGCCGACGGCTTTAGGTAGGAAGAGATGCGGCGAGGTCATCGTATTGTCTACGCAGTAAACCAGATCATGCTGCCTACACAGATCGCCTATCGCTGTGAGGTCTGCGATCTGAGTCACCGGATTGGCTATGGTCTCAACAAAGACCAGGCGTGTGTTCGTTTGCAATGCTGCTTCAACGTTTTTGACGTCTGTCGCATCGACGAAACTCACTTCGATTCCGAGCGTTTGCAATGTACCGAAAAAGCTATTGGTGTTGCCGAATAAAAAGGCGCTTGAGACGAGGTGATCGCCTGCGCGCAGGAGGGCGAGCATCGACGAGGCTATCGCCGCCATTCCCGTGGCGAAGGCGGCTGTCGCGATGCCCTGCTCCATTGCCGTGATTTTATTCTGCAGAGCAGTAACGGTGGGATTTAGCTGCCGTCCGTAATTATAGCCACTGCGCTTGCCCTGAAATACCGCAGCGAGGTCCCGAGCATCGTCATAGCCGTAGGCCACCGAGGTATGAATAGCCTTATGCAGGACGCCATGCTCGGGCTTATCGAGCCGATCCGAGTGGAGGTTGGTGGTGGTGAATCCCTTTTTGCTCATCTAGGCTGGCCTTCGTTTGGCGGTAGTGGCGGTAAAGCAGATGCGATTTATACACCAGCGGTGATGCTGATAAAAGAGGAGGGCTATTTCGTTGTCGCCGAAAAAAGGGGGAGAGCGGCGACCTCTTGGTCAATCGAATCGACTCTGCGTCTGTACTCGACGCTGGTGCGATCGTCATAGCTGGCCTCAAATTCACGCTGCGAAAGACCGTCCCTGCTGCCGCTGACGAGAGGAATTAGGTCTGCATCGGTGTTGATTTTTTGTACGCGGGACTGAAATTCGAGGGCAGAAGCTTCGCTCTCGACTGCCAGTTGTGCAAGCTTGATGCCTACTCGGTTAGCGGTGAGGTCTGAAAAGCTAAAGCCGGAGCGGTAGCGTGCATCAAAGGCCTCTTTACCTGTAGAGATGATTTCGGCGAGCGGCACGCCGGCTGTGGCAGCAATGGAGGCCGAGTTAATGACGTGTTGCGCGAGATCCTGGCGGCGCCTGAGCCTGATCTCTGGCGAATAGGAGGTAACGCCCGAACGGCTCGAGTGAACTAGATGCGCCGAGAGGGCGAAGAGCAGCGCGGTATTCTCTATTTGTGGGCTCGATCCGGTCTTGCTTCTCTCAGCTGCTGCGGCAGCCAAGGGTGGGAGGATTTCACTAAGTGCCACCGCGCGTCTTTCGATGGGTAGCCCCGAGAGATAGCCTCGCAGTGACGCGCCGTAAAATTCGCTAATTGCAAATACCGTCGGCGAAACCGCCACACGCTGAAGATCCCAGCTAAGGTGATCGAGCACCTCGCGGTCTACGCTGAACTGCAGGACCGCTTGCTGCGGACTCAGCTCCAGGCTGCCGAACGCGCGAGACAACTCATCATTAATTGCGAATAGCGTGTCCCTTTTCCCATCTGGCATTCCCGCGATTATCCGTTCTGTTATCCATTCGGCAACGGAGTAGGGAACAGGCAGGTTGCCGATCCGGAGCTGATCGATAGTCGGGTAGGCGTCGACGCCTGCGCTACGAATGGTGAAAGCGACATTAAGGTAGGGATCTATCCCGAAACCTGCCTTTGTCGAGGTAAACAGTGGTGTGCTGAGCACAACAGACAGACTGTCGGTTGCCAGCCTCACACGTCCAACGGCCTGCCGATCGGGAAGCAGCAAGGTGAAGCTTGCGTTGAGCGCGGCCTCAAGCTCTTGGGCAGTGAGAGCAATTCGTTGTCCAGAGGCGTCAGGGATTGGCTCCGCGCCGTTAGCGGCAGAGGCCTCGTCGACGCCCCCAAGCGCGTTGCTGAGTAGATTGCCAAGCGCTTGCGGCGTGTTGGAGTCTAGCTTCGGCGGGCGACTCCCGACGGCAGGCTCTAGTTGTACTGCGAGGAGTAAAACGAGTAACGCGGCGGCGATCAGGGCGATTGTTAATCGCCAACAGATCCGGGCAAGCGATGGAATCGATTGCTCGGAGTCAGCTAATTTGCTCTGCGTGCCGGACATTGGAGGTCACTTTGTTTTAACTTCGATCGCTACATTGTCACGAGTTTCGATGGCTCTGTCACCTGCTCGCTCAAAATGGCCTCTTGATTGACCTCAAAAGCGCCGCGCAGAATGCTCAACTTGTTGACTTCATTGACGAAGGATCTTCCTATTTGCGCGTTCCGGCCCAAGTCTTGCGTGCGCTGCAGGGGAGATATCAGGGCCTCTCTGACTTTGATTAGGGGGGTTCCTGTGCTACAGTCCGCGCCTTTAAATAAACAGTCCTTGTAGGGGGATACTTTTCGATGGCGAGTACAACAATTCTAATGACGGTGGCACTGTCGCTACTGGGCTTGGCGATTGCTTTGTTCTATATGAAGAAAGTGAACGACATCCCGGTAGATATGGGCCTCGAGGCGGATCAATCTGAGCGTCTCAGGTTTATACACACAGCGATTGCCGACGGCGCAATGGCGTTCCTAAAGCAAGAATACAAGTTTATGACAATCTTTATGATTGGCTTTGGTATTCTGATTTTCCTCGCTATCGACGATCAGCACACTCCTCAGTATAACGAAGGGCTCTACACGGCTCTAGCCTTCCTCTTCGGCGGACTCATTTCCGTAGCTTCAGGTTACATCGGCATGAAAGTGGCGACTGCGGGCAATGCGCGTACTACGGTGTCTGCTAAGCAAAGCATTTCAAAGGCTTACGATGTGGCGATTAACTCAGGTGCAGTCATGGGCTTCGCGCTCGTGGGTCTTGCGACACTGGGTCTGGTTGTTGTCTACGTCGTTATGTCCTCACTCATGTCCGAACTTGGCCCTGAGAACAACCACATCCTGATGGAAGTGATTGCAGGCTTCGGACTCGGCGGCTCGACTATCGCGCTTTTTGCCCGCGTTGGCGGCGGCATTTTCACCAAGGCGGCTGATGTTGGCGCTGACTTGGTGGGTAAAGTTGAGCAGGGCATTCCTGAAGATGATCCCCGCAACCCTGCGGTTATCGCCGATAACGTGGGCGACAACGTGGGCGACGTAGCGGGAATGGGCGCTGACCTTTTCGGTTCTTGTGCAGAGAGCACGTGTGCTGCGATGGTGATTAGTGCGGCGGCATTTGCGACAAACACCGACGCGCTGCTCTATCCGATTCTTATCTCGGCGGTCGGCATCCCCGTCAGCTTGCTGACAAAGCTCCTTGTCTCCGTTAAAAAAGAAGACGACGTAGCACCTGCGCTCATGAAGCTACTCATCATTTCAAGCGCCTTGATGGCGGTGGTGATGTATTTCGTCACTCTCGCGATGATTCCTGCCGATTTCGTGATTGGTGAGAACACGTACAGCAGCACTGGCGTCTATTTCTGCTTCCTGTCCGGCCTTGTGTCCGGCCTCGCGGTTGGCCTATTGACCGGTTACTATACCTCTGAGAAGTACGCGCCGGTTCAAGAAGTGGCGAAGTCTTGCGAAACAGGCGTAGCGACAAACATCATTTACGGTCTCGCACTCGGCTACAAGAGTACAGTGTTACCGTATGTCTGCATCGCGATCAGCATCTTCATCTCTTGGGAGCTTGCTGGTATGTACGGCGTGGCCATTGCGTCACTCGGCATGCTGGGTACACTCGTTATCGCCTTGATGATCGACGCCTACGGTCCAGTGGCTGACAATGCCGGCGGCATCGCCGAGATGGTAGGTCTGGAGTCAGAAGTTCGTCGTCGCACTGACGTGCTCGACTCGGCGGGCAACACGACAGCGGCAATCGGTAAAGGGTTTGCTATCGGTGCGGCGATTCTCACGTCACTCGCGCTCTTCGCAGCCTTCATCACGATTTCTGAGAAGCTGAGTGGCGAAGCCTTCACGATGAGCTTGCTCAATCCGCTCGTCTTCACAAGCGTCTTCATCGGTGCGGTTCTGCCTTTCTTGTTCACCGCTATGACGATGAAATCAGTGGGTAAAGCAGCCTTCGCGATGATCGAAGAAGTGCGTCATCAGTTCCGCACGATTCCGGGCATCATGGAAGGCACTGGCAAGCCAGATTACGCAAAGTGTGTTGCTATATCCACGCAAGCGGCGCTAAAAGAAATGATTGCACCAGGCGTGCTGATCATGGGTACGCCGCTCGTTGTTGGCTACCTATTTGGTGTTGAGGCAGTTGCGGGCGTTCTTGCAGGCTCCCTCGTCTGCGGCGGTGTTCTGGCGATTTCTGCGTCAAACAGCGGCGGCGCATGGGATAATGCCAAGAAGTATATCGAAGCGGGCAACCTCGGCGGCAAGGGCTCGGAGGAGCACAAAGCGGCGGTTGTTGGCGACACAGTGGGCGACCCTCTAAAAGATACATCAGGTCCTTCACTGAACATTCTGATCAAACTGTCTGCGATCTTGAGCGTTGTTTTCGCCCCGTTCTTTGTCCAGTACGGCGGTATCCTGCTAGGTTAAGCTTAGTCGGTTAAGCTTAGGGTAGAGCACTCTTCCCTGGGCACATAGACACATAAAAAGGAGGCACTGATTAGTTTCAGCTGCCTCCTTTTTTTTCTCACTTCTATTCGTGTGCTTTTATTCTCGTGATTCATACTCGCTCTCAATCGCTTCATGCCTGCAGCGGATCGCGACCCTAGCCTCCGGCCGTCGATGCTATTGAGGACGTATTAGTTGCTGCGGCTCTCGAAATGATAGAGCACCCAGCCGTCGAATTCGGTGTTTTTCTCTTGCTCTGCATCGCTCACCTCTGCGCTTTCTGGTGCATTGTCTGCGCTGCGCCAGGTCAGTCGCGCCGATCGCACACACTGATAGATGCGAAATGAATTGGTGTTTTCGATGATGAGATTACGCACCGAAGGATTGAGCGTGTAATTGGATATCTCTACCAGTTTCCAGCCCTCTGCCATTGTCCGCGCGACGCAGTCATCACCTGTGAGCAAGTCTACAAGCGGCAAATTGGTCTCCGCATAACGTTCTGCGCGGAGGCGGAGACTCAGATTGAGTTCGGTTTGTTCGTTCTCAGCGGGCAGGTCGATAAAACTAATTTTCTCGAGGGTGATAGCCTGCTGTGTAAGATTCTGGGCTACGAGTCGCAGGCCATCATCGGTATTTTCCCCCCACGCGGCTGAGAACAAGGCGAATTTGATCGGACTTTCGGGAGAGAACCCGTCCTCCGCGCTAGCGCCCTGGGCGAAGAGGCTTGGGGCTGCCAGTATTGCCAGCGCTGCCACAATCGGTCCGGCTTGCTGCCCCAGGGTGCTCGCCCATCCTAGAGCGCCGTGTTTTCCGCAGCAGGTCGCATTGCTCGTCAAGCTATGCCGAGTAATGAATTGAGGAGGTCGTAGGTTAGTTTTTGTCATGTTCTCGATTCTAGGGCGTGGTCGCTTCTATGTCAGCCATTTTTCAAATAGCTCGCGCATTAATGCGCGCGATCGGGACAAATTTGCTAAGCTTTCAGCCCTGCGAATTCAAGCACATTAATCATGGGGCAGAGCGTGAAGAAACTGGAAAACATAAAGCATATTGTCTGTGTTGCATCGGGAAAAGGGGGGGTGGGTAAATCGACGACTGCTGCTAACCTGGCTCTTGCGCTCAGCGCGCAGGGATTTGCTGTCGGCTTGCTCGATGCCGATATTTACGGCCCGAGTTTACCGGTAGTCATGGGCATCGCCGCGGGCACGCGTCCCGAAATTAGGGACAAGCGTCTTATGGTTCCGCTGCGTGCGCATGGTATCGAGTGTAATTCGATGGGGTTTTTGGTCGACGAGCGCACAGCAATGGTTTGGCGCGCCCCGATGGTCGTGTCCGCGTTTACTCAAATTCTCACTGATACCGCGTGGTCGGCTCTCGATTATTTGATTATTGATATGCCACCGGGCACTGGAGACATTCAGCTGAGCCTCGCTCAGACGGTCGCTGTGCGTGGTGCGGTTATCGTAACAACGCCTCAGGACATTGCCCTCTCGGATGCCCGCAAAGGCATAGAAATGTTTAAGAAAGTAGGGGTGCCGGTGCTCGGGGTTGTCGAAAATATGAGTGTGCACACCTGTAGCAACTGTGGTCATGCCGAGGCGATTTTCGGAAGCGGCGGTGGCGAAAGACTGGCGCAGGACTATGGCGTCGATGTGATCGGACGCTTGCCCCTCGATATAAACATTCGCGAACAGACCGATCTTGGAGTTCCTGTGGTAGCATCCTCTCAGTATCCTAATCTGCAAGAGGCCTATGCCGAACTTGCCCGAGGCGTTCATGCGCAGGCGCTCGCTCACGAGGCTCACGCGAACGCCGCGCCGACGATTTCAGTTGCGGATGACTAGTCGGCGTAAGGATTGATAGATCGCCATCGCGCGCGTTTCAAAAATAAAAAAGAGGAAAATCAGTGGACGCAGTAAACGACCTACTCATTCTTATCGATAGCTATCTCGGCAGCGCCGTATGGTTCCCTTTCTTACTTCTCTCGGTAGGCATTTTCTTCACGCTCTACCTAGGTTTTCCTCAGATTCGCTATTTTAAGCATGCGATTGGAATAACGACTGGCCGCTTCGACAAAGATGGCGCAAAAGGCGATACCTCGCATTTTCAAGCGCTCGCAACAGCGCTGTCGGGTACGGTTGGTACCGGGAATATTGGCGGCGTCGCGCTCGCGCTGCACCTTGGTGGGCCTGCCGCACTTTTCTGGATGTGGGTCACTGCCTTTTTCGGTATGACGAGTAAATTCGTCGAGGTAACACTCTCCCATAAATACCGCGAGCAGACAGCCGACGGTACGATGGCCGGTGGTCCCATGTATTACATGGAGAAGGGTATGAATGCCAAATGGTTGGCAGTCATCTTTGCCATGGCGACCGTACTCAGTTCTTTTGGTACCGGCAGCTTACCGCAAATTAACAGCATAGCGGCGGGTCTGCAGAGCACGTTTAATATTGAGCCTATAGTAACGGGTTCGGTGCTCGCGGTGTTACTTGCACTCGTGATTATCGGCGGAATCAAACGTATTGCGGCAGTGGCGGCGGCGATCGTGCCGACGATGGCGATGATTTACCTAGTCGGTGCCTTCGCAGTAATTCTGCCTAATCTTGGCAATATCGGTCCCTCTTTCGTTGCGATTTTCAGCGACGCGTTTACTGGCTCTGCCGCGACGGGTGGCTTTCTCGGCGCGACCTTTGCTTATGTATTCGATCGCGGCGTAAACCGTGGTCTCTACTCCAATGAGGCGGGGCAGGGCTCAGCGCCTATCGCACACGCCTCTGCACGCACAGACGAGCCTGCAGACGAGGGTATGGTGTCGATTTTGGAGCCATTTATCGACACGATCGTGATCTGCACAATAACCGGATTGGTCATCTTGTCCTCGGGCGCATGGAAGGAAAAATTCGACAACGAATTCCAGCGTGCAGACATGCGCTTCGTTGCCGGTGCCTACAGTGAGCAAGAACCCGAAGATGTCGCGCAGATGTTTGCGCTTCTCAACGGCGATGAAACGACAGCGAGCCTCTACTCCGGTGAACTAATCATTAGTGACGGTCGCGCGTTGAACTCGCAGGACTTCACCTTGATGGCTTCGCGTTCTTTCGCTGAAGAGATTGTATTTGCGCGTGACGACGTGCCGCTCAGCGGTACCCTTCGCGTGACAGAGGGGCGACTTGATGACGCCGATGTTGAGGTCTCGGGGATGTCATTGATTCACTCGGTGCCACTCACGACGATCGCGTTCACACGTGGTTATTTCGGTGATTATGGGCAGTATGTAGTCTCGATAGGGCTTATGCTCTTCGCATTCTCGACCGCTATCGCCTGGTCTTACTACGGTGACCGTGCGATGACGTATTTGCTCGGCCCTAAGTCTGTGATGCCCTATCGCATAGTCTATGTGGCTGGATTCTTTTACGCAGCGTACGCCGATACAACGATTATCTGGAATCTCGCGCTTATCACGATAGTTCTAATGACGGTGCCAAATCTATTTGGGCTATTGTTTATGCACAAAGAGATGAAGCAAACCGTCACCGACTACTGGGAAAAAACAGAGCACGGTAAGCACAAAGCTTAATGCTTTACTCGCCCGGCAGGCGAATGCGCTCGACGATTTCCGTCACCTCGACCGGAGGTGACGGAGTAAGACGAGCAACGGCGATGGCAACACACGCGTTTATAAGCGTCCCCAATGTGCCAATGCCTTCGGGTGATATGCCAAACAGCCAATTCTCTGCGTTATCAATCGAAGGATTCAAAAAGCGGAAATAAACGATGTAGGCGGCAGTAAAGCCAAAGCCTGCGATCATGCCCGCAATCGCGCCCTCCTTATTCATTCGTTTCCAAAAAATGCCCAACACGATGGCAGGAAAGAACGAAGCGGCGGCAAGGCCGAAGGCAAAGGCGACGACTTGCGCGACATACGCCGGAGGATACATGCCGAAATAGCCGGCAACGATCACCGCAATAAATATTGCGAGCCGCGCGTAGAGTAACTCTTTCTTATCGCTGATATCGGGCATGAAGCTTCGCTTCATCATGTCGTGTGCGACAGAGGTCGAGATAACGAGTAACAAGCCTGCAGCCGTCGATAGTGCGGCGGCAAGCGCGCCCGCCACCACGAGGGCAATAACCCAATCCGGCAAGTCTGCTATTTCGGGATTAGCGAGCACCATAATATCGCGGTTTACATCAAGTTCGTTGACCGTCGGATCGCCAACGTATTGAATTCGACCGTCACCGTTTTTGTCGTCGAAGGTGATGAGTTTAGTTGTCTCCCATTTCTTAAACCACTCAGGCATCGCCGTATATTCGGCGTTGCTTACCGTATTGATTAAGTTGGTTTTTGCGAACGCGGCAACCGCTGGGGCTGTGGTGTAGAGAATGGCGATAAAAATAAGCGCATAGCCAGCTGAACGACGCGCGTCACGAACATTCGGAACCGTAAAAAAGCGGATGATTACATGGGGCAGACCTGCAGTACCAAACATGAGTGCGGCGGTGATAAAAAAGACATCTTGAGTGCTGCGCTGCCCTTCGGTGTAAGTCGCGAATCCAAGGGCTTCGCTCATTCCATCTAAGCGATCGAGAAGATAACCCCCGCCATAGGCTTCGGTAAGCTCTGCACCAAAACCAATCTGAGGGATCGGTTGGCCGGTCATCATTAGCGAGATAAATACTGCAGGCACAGTGAAGGCGAAAATAAGCACGCAGTACTGGGCAACCTGAGTGTAGGTTATGCCCTTCATGCCGCCGAGTACTGCATAGAAGAAGACTATCGCCATGCCAATAAGCACGCCGGTTTCTATTCTAACCTCTAGAAAGCGCGAGAAGACGATGCCGGCGCCCTGCATTTGACCGCAAACATACACAAACGAAATAACAACAGCGCAAAAGACAGCGATCAATCGTGCAGACTGAGAGTAGTAGCGGTCGCCGATAAAATCGGGAACGGTAAATTTGCCAAATTTACGTAGATAAGGAGCCAGCAATAGCGCGAGCAAAACGTAGCCCCCGGTCCAGCCCATTAGGTAGAAAGTGCCATCGCGTCCGAGGAAAGAAATGAGTCCCGCCATCGAGATAAACGAGGCGGCGGACATCCAATCTGCGGCAGTTGCCATGCCATTTGCCAGAGGTGGGACGCCTCCGCCCGCAACGTAGAATTCTTTCGTGGATGAAGCGCGTGACCAAATCGCTATGCCAATATAAAGGCTGAAGGACAGGAAAACGAAGAGGTAAGTCCAAATTTGAACGTTCATTGGTTCACCTCTTTCTGGGTTTGTGCAGAGTTTGATTGCGCGGTTATTTCATCAGCGTTATCACTTGCATATTGCGCGTCGAGTTTATCCATTAGTCGAATGTAGACGAGGATCAATGCAACGAAAACGAGGATGGAGCCCTGCTGCGCCATCCAGAAGCCGAGTTTGAATCCGGCGAATCTAATCGAATCGAGTGCATCGACGAAGAGGATGCCTGCGCCAAAGGAGGCAATGAACCAAACAAAGAGAAGTGAAGCGACTATTTTGAGATTGGACTTCCAATAGGAGTTAGCGCTATTGCTAGACATGATTATCCTCTTGTTATTATTTTTGAAGTAGAGCCTTTCTAGTGGAGACTTCTGCGCTCGATAGTAGCACCGTTGCTCGGAATAGGTATAGATGGAGTCCTAGCGCAGTTGTCTCGTGAGAAGAAGCTGCGCCAGTTAGGGCGAAAGGGAGGCTGCGAGCCTCGCAAGAGTGCTAAGCAAAATTCTGACTAAGATAGTGCATAAGCTTGGTGCGCGTGCGCTTGGTTGCCTCCGCGTCTGGCTTGCGCGCAGCTGCGAAATGATTTCGCACCAGTTGACGGAGTTTCTGCCGTTCAAGGCGCGGGTGCTGTTCGATGAGTTTTGTGATGACCTCTTCTGTGGCGCTTGCCTCTGCGGTAAGTTCCTCACATGCCTGCGCAGTGGCGCTGAGCGGTTTGGGAGTAGTGCCAGGGCGGGTTGTGGCGCGCGGATTCTCTAGCGCCTCCACCGCTGCAAGTAGCGTGTCGTAGTCTTGGTCGCGCATGCGTTTGCCAATAAATTGGGCATGACGTTTTAAAGCACTGTTGCTGCTTGGCAAGAGATTGTAGTCTTCGATGGCCTTTAGCAGAACCTCATCAAGATTGAGTGTCGCAAGCTGTTTAGGTCGCAGTGACGCGAGGCGCACACCCAGCTCTTGGAGTTTGTTTGCCTCACGCTTGAGCTGCGATTTGCTCGGGCCGTCGAAAAGATCGTCGGAGACTGGAGGTCTTTTTTTGTCGGTTCGCATGCTCAAAACTCTGTTTGCTGGTGGCCATAATCACTGATTAGGCACGAGGGTTAACGTGAGTGGCGGGCGCTTCTCAGAGGTAGAAAAGTTGCGCTAGCCCTAAAAAGGATAGAAAGCCGATAGAGTCGGTCACAGTGGTTAATGCGACCGAGCCTGCGAGGGCAGGGTCTATATTGATCCTGTTGAGCAACAGAGGTAAGTACGCGCCAGCAAGCGCTGCCGTGATCAAGTTAATCATCATGGCCGCCGCGATAATCACACTCAGGGCAAAATCTTGATACCAAATCAAGGTGATCGTTCCGATGACCAGCGCCCAAGTCAGTCCGTTGAGCGCGGCAACGCCTAACTCGCGTACCAAAAGCCAGCGACTATTAGCCGGGCCGATATGGCCGAGCGCGAGGCCACGCACCACGAGCGTTAGAGTCTGTGAGCCTGCTACACCGCCCATGTTGGCAACGATAGGCATCAGTATCGCTAAGGCGACGACTGCGTCTAACGTCTCCTGGAAAAGATAGATAACCATTGACGCGAACACCGCGGTCATTAGGTTTACGCCGAGCCATAGCGCGCGCCGCCGCGCAGTTTTCGCGACGGGCGCGAACGTGTCATCTTCTTCGTCGAGACCCGCCATACTCATCAACGAGTGCTCGGTCGAATCTCGGATGACGTCGACAATGTCGTCGATTGTAATACGCCCGAGAAGTTTGCCTGTCTCGTCGACCACTGGCGCCGAAACCCAATCGTGCTGTTCAAACAGCTGAGCGACCTTGCGCGCTTCCATTGCAACTGGGATGCCCTCCAAATCTTCGAGCATCAGTTCGCTAATGGTCGTCTGCGGGTCGGACACTAGCAGTGTCAAAAGCGGCATCCTGCCAAGCAGCCTGTCATCGCGGGTAACAACATAAATCGTGTCTGTCATCTCGGGCAATGACTCATGGCGACGAAGGTATCGAAGGACGAGTTCGAGTGTGTGAGTAGGTCGAACTGTGATCGTGTCGGTATTCATCAAGCCGCCTGCGGTATCCTCATCGTAGGAGAGAATAGTCTCGACGCGATGTCGATCCTGCTCGTCCAT
>JALRKV010000125.1 GCA_023254735.1 Pseudomonadales bacterium
GTACGAGTCGCGCCGCGTAGGGTAGATTAGAGTGTTGGTGCAAATGAACACGGCATCGAATCGATAAACCATTGAGTGAGTAAAAGCGTGCCCCAAGACACAGCGCTCGACCCTGCTATTGATAGCGCACAGAAGGAGCGAAACGAATGCGATCCAGACCGCAGCGCGTACGTTGGTTCTGCATGTGCCCAGAGCATTTCCAGCGATGAAGGGCTAAGCAGGGATGACGCACTCGCGCTCGCAGATCGAACAGACACGGCAGAGCTCGCGCAGCAAGCGGCTAAACTCAGAGATCTCGGTTTCGGTAACATCATCACTTATTCTCGCAAAGTCTTTATTCCCCTAACTCAGTTATGCCGCGACGTCTGTCACTATTGCACGTTCGCGCAAACGCCAAAGCACATCCCTCAGGCTTACATGCCAATCGAAGAGGTCATCGCAACCTGCAAAGCCGGCGCTGGACTGGGTTGTCAGGAGGCGCTTTTTACGCTCGGAGAAAAACCCGAATTACGGTACCGTGCAGCGCGTGAAAGTCTCGCCGAAATGGGCTTTGCCACCACCATCGACTACGTAATCGAAGCCGCTCGGAGAGTCCTCACTGAGACGGGGCTTCTACCGCATATTAACGCAGGCAACCTAACTCGCGATGAGATGTTAGCGCTACGCGACGTCAGCGCATCGATGGGTATCATGCTCGAGTCTGCATCATCACGACTTTGCGAGAAAGGCATGCCGCACTATGGCTCGCCTGACAAAGATCCTGCGACTCGGCTTGCCACGCTCGACCTTGCTGGAGAGCTGCGCATACCTTTTACCTCGGGCATTTTAATTGGCATCGGCGAGACGCGACTAGAGCGTATCGAATCCCTGCTAGCCCTCAGGGACTCCCATCAACGATTCGGCCACTTACAAGAAATCATCGTGCAAAATTTTCGGGCCAAGCCACACACGAAAATGGCGCACGCGCCAGAGCCAGACCTAGATGAACTGCTCTGGACCCTCGCCGCCGCTCGATTAATTTTTGGCAGCGATATGTCCATTCAAGCGCCGCCCAATCTAAGTCCGGGCGTGTTGGAGCAATTGGTCGCTGCGGGCATTAATGATTGGGGCGGGGTTTCGCCGCTAACCCCCGATCATGTCAATCCGGAGGCACCTTGGCCGCATCTCGCCCAGCTCGCGCGAGAAACAGCCAGCGCGGGTAAATTCTTAGACCAGCGACTGACGATTTACCCGCGCTATCTCACTTCGGCACAGAACTGGCTCTCATCGAAGGTCAGGCCCTCAGCCCTTAGACATAGCGACGCAGAGGGCTATGCCAAGCGCGACGACTGGGTTGCTGGTGTGAGCGAGCATGCGCCCTTCTTCGAATCACGCAAGTTATCGGCGGCGAGCCCCGACATCGCCGCGATCATTGCGCGCTGCTTAGAGAAAACCCCCATTACGGAGTCCGAAATCACCTCGCTGCTGAGAAGCCGCGGCGATGACTTTGATGCGGTAATCGCCGCCGCAGACACATTGCGCCGAACCGTGTGCGGGGACACTGTCAGCTACGTGGTTAACCGCAATATTAATTACACCAACGTCTGCTATTTCAAATGCCAGTTCTGCGCGTTTTCGAAAGGCAGCTCGAGCGAGAATTTGCGCGGCAAACCTTATGATATTAGCGCCGAGGAAATAAGCAGACGCTGCATCGAAGCGTGGGCACGAGGCGCAACGGAGGTCTGTATGCAGGGCGGCATCCACCCGAGCTACACGGGCCAAACCTACCTCGACATTGTTGCGACCGTAAGGCAAGCCACCCCACACATGCATATTCACGCCTTTTCGCCGCTTGAGGTTTGGCAAGGCGCCGAGACGCTGGGGATATCGTTAACTGACTTTCTTTCGCGCCTGAAGAGTGCGGGGCTCGATACATTACCCGGCACTGCCGCCGAAATCCTCCACGACGATGTGCGAGCGGATCTCTGCCCGGACAAGCTCAATTCTGCACAGTGGCTCGAAGTCATGGAACGCGCCCATGAAGTGGGCTTCAAGACTACGGCAACCATTATGTTCGGCCATATCGAGCGTCCGGAGCACAGTGCGAGACATCTTTATGCCATAGCAGAGCTACAGCGAAGAACCGGCGGTTTCACCGAATTCGTCCCTTTGCCCTTCGTCGCACACGAAGCACCAATGTATAAAAAAGGCAATGCTCGACGCGGCCCCAGCTACCGTGAGGCGCTGCTAATGCACGCAGTCCCGCGCCTAGTTCTCAATGGATTAATAAGCAACATCCAGGCGTCATGGGTCAAAATGGGCCGTGAAGGAGTCGCGGAGTGCCTTAACGCCGGTGCCAATGACGTCGGCGGTTCACTCATGAATGAAAGTATTACCCGTGCGGCTGGGGCTGCGCATGGAGAGGAATGGTCTCCCGCAGAAATAGAAAACACCATTCGCCGGCTAGGACGCGAGCCGAGGATGCGAACTACACTCTATGCAAACGCACCCACTGAGCGCCGAGAAACAGCGCAAAGCGCCGCTGGTCTAACGCAAATAACATTAGACCCCGCGATGAGGGTCCAGCGTAGTAAACTCACATACCTGCCAACAAACTTACAGCAGACACCTTAGGATACGACAATGAAAATCGCTATAACTGGCGCGAACAGCAGCGTCGGCATGAATCTACTTGCACAAGTTGATCAACAGCCTGACCTACACTTTATCGCTGGAGTTCGCTCAGAGAGCGCCCGTCAAGCGCTTCCGGACTCCCCCCAAATAGCATCGGTCTGCATACGGTACGATGATGTCGACGCGCTTGCTGAATCTTTAGACGGCGCAGACTGCGTCGTCCATCTCGCTGGCATATTAATCGAAGGCAAACAGAGCAAGTACCGCGAGGCGAATGTCGATGCTACCCGCTCGGTTATCGACGCAGCCAAGCGGATTGGCGCCAAACATGTCGTGTTTATCTCGGTGGTCGGTGCCGATTCAAAATCAAGCAATGCCTATTTCCGCTCGAAAGGGGAGGCCGAGGATATTGTTGCCGCCTCGGGTTTAAGTGCGACGGTGATTCGTACACCTATTCTCCTCGGACCGGGCACAGCGGGAGCTAGCGCGCTCGTGAACGCAGCGCGCAATCCTAAGGCAAAAGCGTTAGGCGGAGGTCATTACAAAATGCGACCTCTCGACATCGATGATCTCAACACCGCCATTTTTAATGCCTGCAAATCGCAGGCGCCAGGGTTTGCGAGCTACGAGCTTGTTGGCCCGGAAGCGATCGCCTATTGTGATCTGATTACAAAAACAGCGCGCAAAATAAATCCCGACTCGACACTCACTGTAGGATCAATTCCAATCGGCTTTACAAAATTGATGGCTGCGATTACGAGCACATTAAAGGGCGGCGGGTTTACGCCGACTGTGATCGAGGTCATCACTCAAGATGAAGAAGTTGGCCATAACGGCTTTGCCGAACTGGGTGTAACGCTGACATCGCTCGACCGCACGATCGAAAAAATACTGGAGCAATAAACAATGACCGACGCGAATAGCGAACACGAAATTCAGCAAGCTGACGAACAGGCAACGCCACCGGCAAAGAAGAAGAACGGTATCGGGCGAATAATATTTCTACTCATAACCGCTGCCTGTTTTTACTATCTCTACATGCGACTCAATGGCGCAGCAGCGCGCGAAGGCCTGACGCTCGTCGCTTATATGGCACAAGTTTTTGCCTCGGTTGATTGGGTTCCGTGGCTCGGGCTGATGGTTTGTTACTCACTTTTTTACTTTGCCATCGACACGCTAGTCGTTACCAAGGCGCTCAATTGGTTTATCTCTGACATCAAGTACAAAGACATCGCCCCCGTGAGAGCCAGTGCGTACATCATTTCGATCTTCAATGAGCAAATAGGCAAAGGAGCGATGGCGCTCTACCTCAACAAACGGCACCAAATCCCAAGTTGGGAAGTGGGCTCGGTGATGATTTTCATCATGTTCTGCGAAGTATTTTATCTTTTGGTTTGGGCCACCATAGGTTATAGCTTCGGCGGTGAGGCACTGCCGAGTGAATTCGCTCTGATTCCCTATATCGCTGGCGGAGCCGCAGTATTCTTGGTGGTATGGATTGCGTATTTCCGCGGTCTCATTCTGCCTTCGCACGGTTTCCGCGATCGCCGGCTCTTTCATGCGTTCCGCTCGGCAAAGCCTGTTCATTACCTCGGGTTCTTCCTGCTCCGCTCACCTGCACTTATTGCGGCCATCATCGTCTACACCATCGCGCTCAATCTGTTTGGCGTTGATGTGTCGATAATGACTCTGCTCCCCCTGCTGCCCGTCATTTTCTTTGCCGCTGCGGCGCCAACTCCGATGCGCGCAGGTGCGATTACGTTCTGGGTGTTCCTGTTCCCAGAAAACGAGGGGCAACTTGCCGCCTTCGGTTTCGTGCAGCACAACTTCTTCATCTTGTTTAACGCAGCGATTGGGTTGCTGTTCTGGCGCAAAGCCCAACGCGACCTGTTCGGCTCGTGATTGCTAACCTTCTCACGGCGCTGCGCCTTTCATTGGCAGCGCCGGTAGCATTGGCTTTCGCACTGCCCGGCGTGATGCCTGCGAACACCCTGCTCTGGCTAATCTTGCTCGCGATAGCAACGGATGTTGCGGATGGTCGAGCCGCGCGCAGATTCGGGACAGCATCTAGCCGGGGTATGCTGTTTGACCATGTCACAGATTTTATTTTTGTCACATCAGGTCTTGCGGGCCTCGCAATCGCTGGGAATATCAGCCCGCTGCTGCCAGTGTTAATCACTGTGGCCTTCTCGCAATATGTGCTCGATTCTTACTTTTTATTCAGACAGAAAAGCCTGCGAATGAGCGTTTTGGGGCGATGGAATGGTGTTCTGTATTTCTTCCCACTGGTCGCTTTCTCAATTGCAGCGCTTGCGTGGCTGCCTGCATCGCTCGCTGCGGCCTTCGCAATCGGCGGTGAGATTTTAGTGTGGCTCCTAATACTGAGCACGATC
>JALRKV010000131.1 GCA_023254735.1 Pseudomonadales bacterium
CCTTGCCTCGCCATTGCCTCGGCGAGAATGCCGCCACCGCAACCAATGTCCAACACCCTCTTTCCTGCGAGCGTCGTTTTCGAGGTCAGAAAGCCCATCCTGAGTGGATTGATTTCGTGAAGTGGTTTGAATTCGCTCGTAGGATCCCACCAGCGTGCGGCGAGCGCCTCAAATTTTTTGATCTCTAATTCGTCAACATTACTCATTGTTCATCCTGTAGGCGCGATTGCTCGAGGCTGTTAAGCGTTGTGTGCAATTTGATTTACGCGCAGCTGCCACTCTTGGGTTGTTTGTTTTAGCTGTTGTTCGTCGATAGTTTGGAGTTTGCTATCGTAAAGCAGGGCTTCGCCGCTGCTCCAGACATGGCTGACCTGACTCGCCTGCGTCGAATAGATGAGCTGCGACACGACATCATACAGTGGCATGCTGTTGATGCCGCTCAGATCAACAGCGCAAAGATCGGCAAATTTTCCGATCTCAAGACTGCCGATTTCGGCGTCGAGGCCCATCGCTTTCGCGCCATTGATGGTCGCCATCGCTAATGCCGCGCTCGCTGGGACGGCGGTGGCGTCCTTGGCGACGGCTTTGCCGAGCTGCGCGGCCGTGCGCATTTCAGAAAACATGTCTAAATCGTTATTGCTCGCGCAACCATCGGTTCCGAGTGCAACGTTGATGCCATGTCGAGCGAGCTTCTCAACCTCACAAAAACCGCTAGCGAGCTTGAGATTAGATTCGGGGCAGTGGGCGACATGGCTGCCAGTCTCTGCCAGCAATTCAATTTCTTCCTGAGTGAGAGCGGTCATGTGTGTGCAAAAAAGCCGCGGCGTGAGCAGCCCGAGCGCGTGCAGGCGAGCTAACGGGCGAATGCCATCGCTACGCTGCGCATCGTCCACCTCGGTCTGAGTTTCATGCACATGCATATGAATAGGCAAGTCGAGTTCGGCAGCGAGCGTGGCGATCTTGCGCAGCGGTGCGTCTGAGACTGAATAGGGTGAGTGAGGCCCAAACGCGACATGCACTCGTTCACTCTGGCGATATCGATCGTGCAGGGCGGTGGTTTTGTTAATGTAGTCGTCTGCATCCTTCGCCCATCGTGTCGGAAAGTCGAGAACCGGGCATGCCAACTGAACGCGCAGTTTGGTCTCTAAAGTCACTTTCGCGGATTCATCAGGGAAGAAGTAATTGTCGGCAAAGCACGTTGTTCCCGAGCGGATCATCTCTGCGGCTGCTAGGCGCACGCCGGCATTAACGAATTCGGCGTCTGCAAGTTCGCCCTCTAATGGCCATATCCTCTCCTCCAGCCAAGCTTGCAACGGCATGTCATCGCCAACGCCGCGGAGCAGTGTCATGGCAGCGTGACCATGCGCATTTATGAGGCCCGGTATCAATGCATGACTGTCGAGACGCGTGGCGTTTTGAAGGGCGCTATCTGAGAGCATTGCTTCTGCGTCGATGGCCGGGATTAGGTGGCTTATGCGCCCTTCGGTAACAAACAGCGCATAGTTCTCGAAAACGGTTTCGGCGGGAATAACAGGGACAATCCAGCGTGCAAAAACAACGAGATCGGGCGTTATCTTCGAGTTATCGGTCATTTCTATTCTCGTGGCTTAAGCTCAGCTTTCTAAAAGCGCGTAGTATAACCGCCATCGCTACCTGCTGTCGCTTAACGCGCTGAGACGTCGGGTTTCCTCCTGAATTCCTCCTGAGACTCACTGATTTAGACCTGCGGAAACCCGCGGTCTATGCTATCCTCCGATCTCATAAGTTGCAGTTAAGAGTTTGTGTCAAGGCGTCTTTTTTGAAGCAGAGAAAAAGTCCGCAGTGGGCTTTTTTAGAGGTCGCAGAAAAACTGCATCGTGGCCTCAAACTTGCGGCAGCAATTCTGAAGAACGGCGTTAAAAAAGAGCTGCAAAAAACAGCATGGCGGCCGCTATAAAAACAATAATTAGCGAAAGTTTTAGCAGAAAACCAGAGTGTTAGGAAAGTCAAGTCTATGAGCGAGTTTGCCAAACAGGTACTGCCGGTAGCGTTGGAGAGTGAGATGCGTGAATCGTATCTCGCTTATGCAATGAGTGTCATTGTAGGAAGAGCGTTGCCCGATGTTCGCGATGGTCTCAAGCCAGTTCATCGTCGCGTCTTGTTCGCGATGAATGTGCTCTCAAACGACTATAACAAGCCCTATAAAAAATCAGCGCGTATCGTGGGTGATGTGATTGGTAAATACCATCCGCATGGGGACACCGCTGTTTACGACACGATTGTACGCATGGCGCAAGATTTTTCGTTGCGCTATCCGCTCGTAGATGGCCAGGGTAACTTCGGTTCTGTCGACGGTGATTCCGCGGCGGCAATGCGTTATACCGAAATTCGAATGGCTAAAATCGCCCACGACCTGCTGGCAGATCTCGATAAAGAAACGGTCGATTTTTCGCCAAACTATGACGGTACAGAGCAAATTCCGGACGTGCTCCCTGCCCAAGTCCCCAACCTGCTCGTTAACGGCTCGAGTGGCATCGCCGTTGGTATGGCGACGAATATCCCGCCACATAATCTAACAGAGGTTGTCGGAGGAGCCATCGCCTTACTCGATGACCCAGACATTGGCATTGAAGGACTGATGGAGCATATCAGCGGACCCGACTTCCCGACCGCAGGCATCATCAACGGTAAAGCGGGGATTTTGCAGGCCTATCAGACGGGACGCGGCCGCATCTATATGCGGGCACGGGCAGAGGTTTTGACCGACGAGAAGACGCAGAAACAAATGATCGTCGTTTCAGAAATCCCCTATCAGGTAAACAAGGCAAGGTTGATTGAGAAGATCGCCGAGTTGGTTAAGGAGAAAAAGCTCGAGGGTATAACCGAGCTGCGTGACGAGTCTGACAAAGACGGCATGCGTATTGTTATCGAGCTGCGACGCGGCGAGATGGGGGACGTGGTCCTCAACAATCTGTATTCCCAGACACAAATGCAGAATGTGTTTGGCATAAATATGGTTGCGTTAGTCGACGGTCAGCCACGGTTGTTAACACTGCGCGAAATCCTCGACGCGTTTATTCGGCACAGACGTGAAGTCGTTTCGAGGCGTACGACCTTCCTTTTGCGAAAGGCACGCGACCGAGGACATATTCTCGAAGGGCTTGCGGTGGCGCTTGCGAATATCGATGAGGTTATCGAATTAATTAAAACCTCGCCTTCATCGGCAGAGGCTAAGGTTAAGCTTCTTGATCGCTCGTGGAAATCAGACAGTGTGCTAGCAATGCTAGGAGAAGTCGGCGCAGACGCGTGCCGACCAGAGGGATTGGATCCCAAATACGGGCTAAGCGGTGCCGAATACAGACTGTCGGAGGAGCAGGCACAGGCGATTCTCGAATTAAGGCTACACCGACTGACGGGCCTCGAGCATGAAAAGCTCATCAATGACTACAAGGCACTACTCGAACAGATCGCTGATTATTTGGACATACTGGGTAATCAAGCGCGGCTATTAAGCGTTGTGCGAGAGGAATTAGAAAAAGTACGTGATGAATATGGCGATGAGCGTCGCACTGAGATTGTTGGTACGCAGCAGGATCTCACCGTTGAGGATTTGATCTCCGAAGAAGACCGTGTGGTGACGATTTCGAAAACCGGCTATGCGAAAACTCAGCCGCTGAGTGATTATGCGGCACAGCGACGCGGTGGGATGGGCAAGGCCGCTGCGGCTGTCAAAGATGAAGACCTCGTTGAGCATTTGCTAGTCGCGAGCACGCACGACACCCTGCTGTGCTTTACGAGCAGCGGTAAGGTCTACTGGCTTAAGGTGTACATGATTCCTATCGCTAGTCGCACCTCGCGAGGAAAACCACTGGTCAACATCCTACCTCTCGACGAAGGCGAGAGAGTGACGAGCATGCTGCCAATCAAGGAATACACCGAAGGTTCGTTTGTGTTTATGGCAACTGCTAACGGCACCGTGAAGAAGACGCCATTACCCAGTTTCGCACGGCAGCGAAGTGTAGGCCTTCGTGCCATCGAATTAGATGAAAACGATGAGTTAGTCGGCACAGCGGTTACGGACGGTACCAAAGATCTTATTCTCATGAGTACCTCTGGAAAGACCATTAGATTCTCAGAACAAGATGTCAGAGCGATGGGAAGAACGGCGCGCGGTGTGCGCGGCATCAGGTTGGGTGCAGAGCAGCGCATGGTGTCGTTAATGGTTGCAGATGACGAGAAACAGGTGCTCACGGTAAGTGAAAACGGTTATGGAAAGCGGACGAAATCCAGCGATTTCCCTCTGCGTGGCCGAGGAGGACAAGGCGTTATCGGCATTCAAGCGAGTGATCGCAATGGCGCAGTGGTAGGGTCTGTTCAGGTAACCGACAGCGATGAAATTATGCTGATCTCAAGTAAAGGCACGATGGTCCGCACGCGCGTTGATGAGGTCTCTATCCAAGGGCGTAATACCCAAGGTGTACGCCTGATCCGCCTGAAGGAAGGTGAAAAGTTAGTGGGTCTAGAACGAGTAGACGAGCCCGCAGAGGATCTCGTTGAAGCGGTCGCCGATGTTAGTGACGAGAGCGGCGAAAGTAACGAGAGCGACGAGAGCAATGCCGAGTAACCCGGCGACCTCAGTTGCTTATTTAGGCCCCCAGGGCACCTTTTCCCACGCTGCAGCGATGGCGTTCTTCGAGGGCAAGTCGCGAAAAGGTTCCGAGCCGTGGCTGATGCAGCCCGCAGCGAATATCGAAGATGTGTTTGCAAGTGTTGAGCGCGGCGATGCATTATTCGGTGTCGTGCCAGTCGAAAATTCGACGGAAGGCGCTGTTAATAATACGCAAGACTGTCTGCTCAGTACCTCAGTAGTTATTGTGGGCGAAATTGTCATTCCCATCGTCCATAACTTGCTTGGACAGTCCGATCTCACCAACGAAAAGATCCATACTATAGCTTCGCATAAGCAGTCTCTTGCGCAGTGTCGGGGATGGCTAAGCCGACACTTTCCTCACGCGATGCTACGCGAATGCGCAAGCAATGCTCAAGCTGCAGAGTTCGCGCAAAGTGAGGAGGGTGTTGCAGCTATTGCAGGCGAGTTTGCCGCACGAACTTATGGCCTCACGATACTAAGCGCATCGATTCAAGACCACAGTCACAACCGGACTCGTTTTCTTATACTCTCGAAGAGCAGTGAAGCTTTCGATGATTCGCTTTCAGACAAACTGGATAGAACAGGGAGTGTGAGTGAAAGAAAAACGAGTTTACTAGTAGCTACCGACAATAAACCGGGCGCGCTTTTCAGAATATTGGAGCCGTTCAACGATCTGCAAATAGATTTATCGAAAATTGAAGCGCGTCCCTCAAAGCAGCGTGCATGGGAGTATGTGTTCTTCATAGATTTTATTATCGGCGCGCCATGTCACGATGCGGATGCGCTTGAGCCGAAACTCTTCGCCTTGCTCCAGCCCCGAGCAACCTCTTTGCGCGTTCTAGGCAGTTATCCTTCTGCGAGAGCCTTGGACGCGGCCGGTGAGGTCGATTCGGCTAGTAGAATCGCGCCCAACGTCGGGCGCGGTGGTCAATAGCGATGACTAGGTTTGAAGATGTAAAGATACTCATCGTCGGATTAGGCCTCATTGGCGGGTCAATTGCGCGAGGGCTTAAAAGAAAAAATCCCAATCAACCTATCATTGCGTGCGATTGCGATAGAGCGCAAATGGCAGCTGCACTCGCATCGCAAGATGTTGATCAAGTGTACGATATCGATGCCCTTTCTGCAGCCTGCGCTGACGCTGATCTGGTTGTTATCGCACTGCCTCCGCTGGCCACGGCAGCCATTCTGCCGCGCCTAGAATCCTGTTGTAATGAGCGTTCAGTTCTTACCGATGTTGCGAGTGTAAAAGGCTATGTTGTTGCGGCGGCCGAAAAATTAGCAACTGAATTTTCGTCGAGATTCGTACCTGGGCATCCAATTGCTGGTTCGGAAAAAAGCGGTTATCTGGCGTCAAAGGGCGAACTTTTCGAAGGGCGAAACATTATACTAACCCCTCTTAAAAATAATTCATCCGAAGCGCTGCGACTCGTTACGGCGATGTGGACTACTCTTGGCGCGAACATGCTTGCCATGAGCGTTCCACATCACGACGAGGTTCTAGCAGCGACCAGTCACCTACCGCATCTCCTGGCGTATTCCATTGTCGATGTGCTCGCTAAGCAGGAGAGAAGTGGCGATATTTTCCGCTATGCAGCGGGGGGATTTGCCGATTTCAGCCGACTCGCCTCGAGCGATGCCCGCATGTGGTCTGACATTTTTGTCGCGAATCGAGCAGCCAGTGCAGATGTGCTGGGCGCGATGATTACGGCGCTGCAAGCGCTTAAAACTGCGCTTGAAACATCTCCCGACACTCGTTTGGGTACAGATCTACATGCGCTCTTCTCGGACGCTAAAGAGACAAGAGAGGCGTTTATCAATACACATTTTAATCCTACTGCGAACAAATCTATGAATGAAAAGTCTGTCGTCTTTATTGCAGGCCAGAGCATTGCAGACCAGAGCTGCGCGAATCTTCCCCAAGTAAAAGGCCGTGTCCGTGTTCCGGGCGATAAGTCGATTTCCCATCGTTCGATTATCTTCGGTGCAATCGCAGAGGGACGCACTGAGGTTAGCGGGTTTCTAGAAGGCGAGGACGCGCTGAACACGGTGGCAGCTTTTCGTGAACTAGGTGTGACAATAGTTGGTCCCGAAAACGGTAAACTCAGCATTATTGGCGTTGGTCGCGATGGTCTTTCTGCGCCGCGAAAGCCGCTCTACATGGGTAATTCTGGCACAGCGATGCGGTTGCTTTCTGGATTGCTCGCCGCGCAGCAATTTGACAGTGAGCTTACTGGTGATGAATCGCTGACTAAAAGACCCATGGCGAGGGTAGTAGAGCCCTTGCGCCTGATGGGCGCAACAATTGATGCGCAAGCAGGTGGCAGACCTCCACTGAAAATCGCGCCTGCGAAGTTGCACGGTATCCGCTACGCCATGCCGATGGCGAGTGCGCAGGTGAAATCTTGTCTTCTGCTAGCGGGGCTCTATGCCGACGGTGTAACCGAGATTTCGGAACCGGGTATATGCCGCGATCATACGGAAAGGATGTTAGAGGGATTTGGCTATCCGCTCACGCGCTCTGCCGACGGTTCGACTGTCAGCCTCGAGGGCGGACACGCATTAAAGGCGACAACTATCGATGTGCCAAGCGACATCTCCTCGGCGACTTTCTTTCTCGTCGCGGCCGCGATCTGTCCGGGATCAGACGTTGTGCTGGAACACGTGGGCATCAACCCAACTCGAATAGGCGTGATAAATATTCTTAAGTTGATGGGAGCTGATATTAGCGTACTGAATCCACGTTCTGTTGGTGGCGAACCCGTTGCAGAGCTCGCGATTAAATATGCGCCACTGCATGGCATCACGATCCCCGAGTCGCAGATACCCCTGGCAATCGATGAGTTCCCAGCACTTTTTATCGCGGCGGCAACGGCCAAGGGAGAGACACACCTGCGCGGTGCAGAGGAGCTTCGCGTTAAAGAGAGTGACCGGCTTGCGGCAATGGCCGCCGGCTTGGAGCGCATCGGCGTGGACTGCGAAATGTTCCCCGACGGCATTAGTATTGCCGGGGACCCTGAGGTTCGCTTCGCTTCGGCCGAGATCGATTCGGAGGGTGATCACAGAATCGCGATGGCGTTTGCGGTAGCAAGCCTCCGAGCCGCCGGCGAGTTCAGGATTTTGAACTGCGCAAATGTTGCCACCTCGTTCCCTAATTTTGTCGAGTTGAGCTCAACGCTTGGCCTGGAAATACGCGTCGAGCATGTCTAATTCCGTCATAACGATAGATGGCCCCTCGGGTTCTGGTAAAGGGACCATTGCTTCGCGGCTCGCTACACTACTCGGCTTTACGCTCCTCGATAGTGGGGCACTCTATCGTGTGCTCGGTCTCGCCGCGCAACGCGCCAAGCTTTCCCCCGATGCCGATAGCGAGGCGATCGCCGAACTTGCGAGTAGCCTAGACATCAGATTTGGCCGACCCAGCATTGATGTCCCATGGAGAGAGGGTTCTGTCTGGCTCGGTAATGAGGACGTGAGTCTCGCTATTCGTAACGACGAAGCGAGTGCAATGGCCTCGCAGGTTGCAGCAATCCCCGCGGTGCGCACCGCATTATTGCAGCGTCAACGAGATTTCCTGAGTGCCAATGGATTAGTCGCCGATGGGCGTGACATGGGAACAACTGTTTTTCCCAACGCGGCAGTCAAAATCTTCCTCACGGCGAGCGTCGAGGCGCGCGCCGAAAGGCGATATAAGCAGTTGATAGGTAAGGGTATTGATGCTATTCTGCCCGCCCTTTTGAGCGAGCTCCAAGCGCGGGACGCGCGCGATACGCAGCGCAGTGCCTCGCCTTTGAGACCCGCGGAAGATGCCATCACGATAGATTCTACTGCGATGAGTATCGAGCAAGTTATGTCCCAAGTTATTGACTTAGTTAATAAAAGGCTAAGGTAGCGGGGCCAGGAATTGGATTTAGTTGCGGCTGAGGGCCTGTTGTGAAGCCAAAAGCTTTGAGCATGCGTGCGGTCAGCGTCAAGACGTCCACGACGTTAACACGATCAACGGATCCATTACGTCGATAGCCTGTACATCACCAGCATTGGTGCAGGCCTATTGAATTTTGTAACAACACCGTCGCCGCTGGGGCACGGATAAGCGGGTCGCTTGTAAGGCAGAGCCTACGTTCGGCACGCGCAACTGAGATGGAAAAAGCATGAGTGAAAATTTTGCAGAATTATTTGAAGCGAGCCTAAGCGAAATCGATATGAATCCGGGCGCGATAGTCGCCGGAACTGTCATCGACATTGATTCGGATTGGGTAACGGTACACGCTGGCCTCAAGTCAGAGGGTGTCATCGCGAAGTCTGAATTCCTCGATGAGCAAGGTAATTTCGCTCTCGAAATAGGTCAGATTGTAAAAGTTGCGCTTGAAACTGTCGAAGACGGCTTCGGGGCGACTAAACTGTCACGTGAGAAAGCGAAGCGTGCAGAATCTTGGATGGAGCTCGAAGCTGCATACGAGAAGAACGACATCGTCACCGGTGTTATTAACGGTAAGGTCAAGGGCGGTTTTACAGTCGACCTCAACAATATTCGTGCATTCTTACCGGGATCTCTGGTCGACGTTCGACCAGTCCGCGATACGCTTCACCTCGAAGGTCAGCAACTGGAATTCCGTCTCATCAAGCTCGATCAGAAGCGCAACAACGTCGTTGTTTCTCGCCGAGCTGTACTTGAGTCAGTTAGCACAGAAGAGCGTGATGCATTGCTTGCCAAGCTACAAGAGGGCATGGCTGTCAAAGGAATCGTCAAAAACCTCACTGACTACGGCGCCTTCGTTGATCTGGGCGGTGTTGACGGCCTTCTTCATATTACTGACATGTCATGGAAGCGCATCAAGCACCCAAGTGAAATCGTCAATGTTGGCGATGAGATTAACGTCAAAGTACTCAAGTATGATCGTGAGCGTAATCGCGTTTCATTGGGTCTCAAGCAGTTGGGTGAAGATCCTTGGTTGGCGATCAAAGGACGCTATCCGAAGGATGCGAGGGTTAAAGCAGTCGTTACAAACCTCACCGACTATGGCTGTTTTGCCGAGTTAGAAGAGGGTGTCGAGGGCTTGGTTCACGTCTCAGAAATGGATTGGACTAACAAGAACATCCACCCTTCAAAGGTCGTTCAATTGGGCCAAGAAGTCGATGTAATGATTCTTGATATCGATGAGGAGCGTCGCCGCATTTCCCTTGGCATTAAGCAATGCTTCCAGAATCCATGGGATGGCTTCGCAGAGAAATTCCAGAAGGGCGACAAGATATCGGGCGTAATCAAGTCAATCACTGACTTCGGTATATTTATTGGCCTAGACGGCAACATCGATGGTCTCGTCCACCTTTCCGACATCTCTTGGGATGAGGCGGGCGAGGAAGCGGTGCGCGAATACAAGAAAGGCGATGAAATTGAGACTGTTATCCTCTCGATCGATTCTGAGCGCGAGCGAATCTCACTCGGCGTCAAGCAACTCGGTGAAGATCCTTTCGCAAGCTTCACTTCAGAATATGAGCGTGGAAGCATTGTAAAAGGCACTGTTACAGCCGTTGACACCAAGGGTGCAACTGTCGCTATTGCAGAGGGAATCGAAGGGTATCTTCGCGGCTCTGAGCTAGGACGTGAAAAAGTTGAAGACGTCCGTTCAGTTCTGAAGGAAGGCGATGAGGTTGAAGCTAAGATCGTCAACGTCGATCGTAAAACGCGTAATCTGAGTCTGTCTGTCAAAGCGATGGAAATAGACGACGAGCGAGCAGCGATTAAGGATCATAAGAATCAGGAAGCAGCGGAAGTCTCGCCTGGTACTATTGGTGACCTGATCAAAGCGCAAATGGAAAAGAGCTAGTCTCTCGGTAACGTCTCAGCCTTAGTGTTGCGCATTCGCCGTTTTACACTTTGGTTGAGACAGCCGCTGCTGCTGAAGCAGCCAGCACTATCAATCACTCAGATAGCTGGTTCTTGATAGTTTAAAGACGGTTAGTAAACTTCTGAAAATACGGGTAAGGCCATGACCAAATCTGAACTCATCGAACGTATAGCGGGGAAGCAAACCCAGCTCTCTGCAAAGGACGTAGAGTTGGCCGTGAAGGGCGTATTAGAAACGATGTCTCAGGTACTCGCCGACGGTGGTAGGATAGAAATCCGCGGATTCGGGAGTTTTTCTCTGCACTATCGCGTTCCGCGTATTGGGCGTAACCCGAAAACGGGTGAGCCTGTTGCGTTGAGTGGGAAGCATGTGCCGCACTTTAAACCAGGGAAAGAATTACGTGACCGAGTGAATAAAGGAATGGCGTTAGGCAAATAAGTCTCTTCTTCCTGCAAGGCGTCAAGCGCGGGGCATGGGACGTTATGCATGTGAGCCAAGAAAGCCATTATCAAAACGGCAAAATCAAACTGATTTTGCCGTTTTTTTTTGCTGACGAGAATTGCCGACGTGGGGCCTTAACTGAAACGCATCCCTAGCCGATAGGGTATTATAGGCAACGCAATGCACAGCCTTCGTTACCGAGCGACCTGATGAAAAAAATTATTCGAGTTCTAACCGGCTTATTTCTTCTTATTGTGATGGTCCTGAGCCTCGGATTTATGAGTGCAAACGACGCGTTAGTCAGTTTATCCTTCGGCGCGATACAGTCACAGGAGAGACCCGTCGGGCTATGGATTGCGGCGGCTTTTGTTTTGGGCGGATTGCTTGGATTAACTGTGGGGTTGAGGCTTTTTTCAAGTTTGCTT
Organism: Pseudomonadales bacterium; assembly: GCA_023254735.1. Lineage (GTDB taxonomy): Bacteria > Pseudomonadota > Gammaproteobacteria > Pseudomonadales > Pseudohongiellaceae > UBA9145. The sequence continues at coordinate 11,346 of JALRKV010000131.1, forward strand.
GGGCGACTAGAAATTGCGCGCCTTAGAAATCGCGTTGCTAAACTCGAGGCTGCCAAAGAAACCTCTTCATCGCGTTGAAATAAGCCCGTTAGCGCAGTTACCAAAACAGTACTGATAACATTAAAGACTAGTTTAAAGGCTAGTTGAAAGAGCGGATAAAAGAGTAGATAGGAAAAAGAATGGAGCAGTCGCCGAGCAAAATTATCGTTGCATTGGATTTCGATGCAGAGTCTAAGACACTCGCATTCGTCGATCGAGTAGACCCTAAGCAATGTCGCGTGAAAGTAGGGAAGGAGCTTTTTACGCGATGCGGACCAAGTTTAGTGAAGCAACTAGTCGCCAGAGATTTCGATGTTTTTCTCGATTTAAAGTTTCACGACATACCTAACACGGTCGCGCATGCTGTGGCGGCGGCGGCAGACCTCGGGGTCTGGATGACGAATGTGCACGCCTCTGGCGGCAGCGACATGATGAATGCGGCGCGGGCGTCGATAGCGACATTGAGTCCAGCGCAGCGGCCTATTTTGATCGCAGTGACGGTGCTTACGAGTTTGTCTGCAGCGGACCTTCAAGCGGTCGGAGTGAGCGCATCTCCGGCTGAGCAAGTGCTCAATTTGGCGCGTTTAGCGCAGAATGCCGGACTCGATGGGGTCGTGTGCTCGGCCGCAGAAACGGCCGCGCTGCGTTCCGTGTTGGGCGCTGATTTTTGTTTGGTAACCCCCGGTATTCGTCGGCCAGAAGATGCGACAGGCGATCAGAAAAGGGTCGTCGGGCCAGCAGAGGCGATTGCAAATGGCAGTGATTATCTCGTCGTGGGCCGCCCCATTACGCAAGCGGAGGTGCCGTTAGCCGCGCTCGCTGACTTTAATCGGGCTGTTTCTGGCGCTTGAGGAATCGACTGCTAGACTTTTTATTGAAGGGGTAGACCTCCAGCCTCAACCGGCTGGTTAGCGTAAGCCTCGCTCAATACTCAATAAAAAGGAGAAAGGTATGATTCTTAGACAGTTAGATTTTTTGGTGGAGCCGTCTATTTCAGAGTCACCTCTGAAAAGGACAGACGAACGATCGCCGCGTTGGAAGGTCGCGCGAGCCTCGGCGGCGTTGCTGATATTCTTAGTAGCGTCTTTTACCGCCGCTAATTCAGTTCTCGCGCAAACAGATGACGCCCCTAGTTTAGCGACGACAGAAATGTCCAAATTGGACATCAATACTGCTGATGCCGAAAGTTTGGCGGCAAGCCTAGTTGGCATAGGCCTGACTAAAGCGCAGGAAATTGTCCGCTATCGCGAAGCGCACGGTGACTTCGTCACGATTGAGGAGCTCGCCGAGGTCAAAGGGATAGGTCTTGCAACAGTAGAAAAGAATCGCCATCTTGTTCTCGTAGCGAAACCTATGATGGAAGGGTGCTAAACCGCCTTAACCGATCGGATAGAGTTCAACGAGCCGGTAAGCGTCGTGAAACCGATGCTGGTTAAGTGCATCGCTAGAGTGAATTAGCAGAGGGATCGCCTGCTCTATGTTGTTGTCTATTTTATCGCTAGCTAGTTTCGCGCTTGTGGCTGTTCTGGTTGCGGGAGTTATCAAACTTGCGCCTTTATTTGGGCTGGTTGACCTCCCTGTTGCTCGCAGCGCCCATACGCACCCTAAGCCACTCGGCGGCGGCGTGGCGCTTGCCGCGCCGTATTTCCTCTGCGTCTCTTGGCTTGCTATGAATGGCCACGTTTCAGGGTCCTTGGCAGCCTATGTCGCCTGTCTGCTCATTGTGTTTTTAGGATTTGGTGATGATCTTTGGCAGCTTACCTCACGCGTCAGGTTGCCTATTCAGTTTCTATTGGGTGCTGTCGCCGTTCGCGCTATCGGAGTTGGCTCCGTTGATTTCGGTTGGTTTACCCTCTCGCAGCCGCTGCTGTTAACGTTATTGGCGGTAGTTTCCTTAGTATGGCTTCTGAATCTTACCAACTTTATGGATGGTATCGATGGTATCGCGGGGGCGCAGCTTGTATTTACCTCGGTTGGCTGCGTGTTGCTTTTGAGCACAGGGACTGCGCCTGGCGATGAGCTTTTAGTCGAGGCTGGGGAATTCGACGTGGTGATTATTCTTGCTGCAGTTCTAGCCGCCTCTGGGGCGGGGTTTCTGCTCTGGAATTGGTCTCCGGCGAGTATTTTTATGGGTGACGCCGGCAGTGGTTTCATTGGGTTCGCTATCGGGCTCCTGGCCTTGGAGTCCTTGGCATCAGAGAAAATATCGGTCTGGTCTTGGCTGCTTCTGTTGGGTGTGTTTATCGCTGATACTGCGGTAACACTAGTAAATAGGGTTGCTCGGGGCGAGAAGTGGTACGAAGGCCACTCGCAACACGCCTATCAAATCCTTTCTCGGCGCCTGCAAAGCCACTCGCGAGTTGTTTGGATCCTCGTTATTATTGATGTGCTCTGGCTGTTCCCGCTCGCTTGGCTTGCGGGCATTCTGCCGCATTACGGTGTATTATTTGCAACTATTGGGCTGTTGCCGCTCTTTGCTGCGAGCCATTTATTAGGTGCTGGTATCGATAACGCTGGCGGCGCTGAAACGGCAAAATAAAAAAGGACGCAAAATGCAGGTCTATTCGATACCAATTTCGAGGCCAATAAAACGCGCGATCACTGGATGTTGGGATGCTGTATTGCTCGGTGCATCACTTGTTTTCTCCTATGGTTTATCTGGCGCGGCATTTTTCCAACAGGAACAAAAAACACTTGTCTTCCTGGCCGTTGCTTTGCTCCTTAGTCTGCTTGCTTTCATCCGCGTCGGTCTCTATCGAATTCTAGTGCTTTATATGGGGCTGCAGTCGAGTCTTCTGATCGCCCAGTGCGTCACGATTGCTACCTTTATTCTGGCTGTGGCCTATAGTCTTTCTTCGGCCCAGGGTGAGGCGCGAGTAGCGATATTGCCAATATTTTGGATGCTTGCTCTGCTTATGATGGGAGGGTCGAGGCTGCTCGGCAAATTGGTCATCATTAGTTTGATACAGAATTTTCGACCCAAGGAGCCCGTGATTATCTACGGTGCGGGTAGTTCGGGAATGCAGCTACTTGCAGCGCTACAGAGTGGGGATCAATACTTGCCCGTAGCGTTCGTAGACGACGGGCATAAATTGCTCGGTAGCACCGTTCACGGGGTCAGAGTCTACGGGCCTAATTCCCTATATGAATTGGTTGAAGCGTTTTCTGTTAGACAAATATTACTTGCCATTCCTTCGGCGTCCCATGCGGAACGAAAAGAAATCCTGAACAAGCTGGAACATCTCCCCGTTCATGTCAAAACCGTGCCGGATCTTTTCGATATGGTGTCAGGGAAGGTGGGTGTTGATGAAATACGGGATATCGACATCGAAGACCTCCTCGGGCGCGACACCGTTCCTCCTGACCCACAGCTGCTCGACGCCTGCATCAAGTCTCGCTGCGTGCTCGTGACTGGGGCGGCAGGGTCTATCGGCTCAGAGTTGTGTCGGCAAATTGTCGCCATTGGGCCATCGAGGCTCGTGCTGCTCGATTCGTTCGAGTTTGGTCTCTATGAGCTCGAACAAGAATTACTCGCGAAATTGGAACATCAGCGCTTGGAATCAGGTGATGCCGCAGTCGCAGTGGAGCTTCAGGCTACTCTGGGCTCGGTGGGAAACGAGAGTTTTATCCGAGATGTGATTAAGCGCTTCGAGATCGACACTGTCTATCATGTAGCCGCTTACAAGCAGGTGCCGATGGTTGAGAATAACGTCGTTGAGGGCGTGCGCAATAATATTTTCGGTACCCTCGCGACGGCTCAGGCTGCGCAGGAGCAGGGCGTTAAAGATTTCGTTTTTATCTCGACGGACAAAGCGGTCAGACCAACGAATTACATGGGTGCCACCAAGCGCTTTGCGGAGCAAGTACTGCAGGCACTTGCGCAGCGCGGGGGTGAAACGCGATTCAGCATGGTTCGGTTCGGTAACGTGCTCGGATCCTCCGGTTCGGTTGTCCCTCTGTTCAGGCGGCAAATTAGTATGGGCGGGCCGGTTACTGTCACGCATCCAGAGGTTACGCGCTACTTTATGACGGTCCAAGAAGCTGCGCAGCTTGTCATTCAAGCGGGCTCCATGGCGACGGGCGGTGATGTGTTTGTTCTCGACATGCACGAGCCGATTCGTATCGTTGATTTGGCAAAGAAGATGGTGCACTTGATGGGTTACGATGTGCGCGATGAAAATTCATACAGAGGCGATATTGCGATTGAATATACTGGGCTGAGGCCCGGCGAAAAGCTTTATGAAGAGCTGTTGATCGGTGAATCAGTCACAGGCACGGATCATCCCAAGATCATGCGCGCTGAGGAGGAAACCCTTAGTTGGCAGGAGCTCAAGCCTCTTATAGATAATCTTGCTCGTGCGTGTGATACAGCCGATAGCGAGGAGATTCGCCGTGTACTGCTTGCAGCGGTTGCGGGATTCGAGCCAGACGCAGGTTCGGATTCGAAGTGGAAGGGGGTTGAGATCGCTGCAGAACCTTTGGCAGTACAAGAAGAAAAACCGCCTACTGGCGCGAGCGTTACCCCGCTTTTTTCGACTCGTAGTAGTAAAAAGAAATAGCTTCGATGCGGGCTGAAAACTGCCTACATCGAAGTTTCAAGTGTTTTTTATTTCTGACGCGTGACGCGAGTCATCACTATCGGCTCTACTGGCACGTTCTGGTGGCCGCGCTTATTCGTGGTTTCAACCGTCGCCATAGAGTCCACAATCTCCATGCCCTCAATAACCTCGGCGAAGACAGCATAACCGAAGCCTCTGGGCGTGTTGTCTGTGTGGTTTAAAAAGTCGTTGTCGACAAGGTTGATAAAAAACTGGCTAGTCGCGCTGTCGACGACGTTGGTTCGTGCCATGGCAAGCGTTCCACGCTTATTTGGCAGAGCCGCGCTCGCTTCGTTCTTTATAGATTCGAAGGTTGACTTCTGTACCATATCTTCACTGAAACCGCCGCCCTGCGCCATGAATCCGGGAATCACACGGTGAAAAATGAGCCCGTCGTAATAACTCTCGTCGACATAGCGCAAAAAATTTGCCGCAGATATCGGCGCTTTATCCTCCCAAACTTCGATTTTGATAGAGCCTTTGTTGGTCTCCATTACAACCACGGGATTGCTTTGAGCGCTCGTTATCACTGACGCGAATAATGTGATGACGTAAATACTTAGTAAGGCAATTTTTTTGCCCATGTGTAACTCCTTTTAAACAAATGAACAGCGAGATAACCACTGTGTGATACCAGTCGGCATTGCGATAGCAGCCTTACAAGTTAGCGCTGCGCGATCAATTAGCACGGCGCGGGGTACTGCTAGCCGACAGGCATAGACTATAGCGTAACTGTACATAATGCTAAACAGGCAAGTGTGCGTGTTGCTAGAAATCGCCTTATCAAGCGACTTAAACCTATGGGTTGGATTTGGGTTGGTAGAGTTAGAGTAGGAACTAAGGTCTTCGAGGGAGGGGTTGTGATAGACCCTGCGGCATGCACCGAAGGGCCTAATTTCACAAATTGGCTGCCCAACGTGGACTCGAACCACGAACCAAGTGATTAACAGTCACCTACTCTACCATTGAGCTATTGGGCAAAATTCTCGGTAAACGCGATCGATTACCTTCGAACCGCGCGTATAGTAATGAGAAATGCCTTGAGGGTCAACACTCACTAAGCAGTTGATGTAATTCTAGTGTAGGCTAGCCCCTCTGTTCACGCGGTCGACTGCAAACTCACGCCGCATCGTCCTGTTTTAGTGTTGCTAAAGTCGGAAATAAAGCAAAAGGATTGCTCCCAGCTCATGAGCGAAAAATTTGAAATACACTCGAACTTTAAACCCGCCGGACATCAGCCTCAGGCTATCGAAGGGCTGCTAGAGGGGTTAGAGGATGGTCTACGCGCACAAACGCTTCTGGGAGTTACTGGGTCTGGGAAAACCTTCACGATCGCCAACGTGATAGAACGGTCGCAGCGACCGGCGCTTGTGATGGCGCCCAACAAAACGCTCGCTGCGCAGCTCTATGGTGAATTTAAAGAATTTTTTCCCAAGAATGCAGTCGAATACTTCGTGTCGTACTACGACTATTATCAGCCTGAGGCCTATGTTCCTGCGTCTGATTTGTTCATTGAGAAAGATTCTTCGATAAATGATCACATTGAACAAATGCGTCTCTCCGCGACAAAGGCGCTCATGGAGCGCTCTGACGTAATTGTTGTTGCGACTGTTTCGGCGATTTACGGCCTCGGTGATCCTGCTGCGTATTTGAAGATGGTTGTGCACCTCGATCGGGGTGACAAGATTGATCAGCGGACTCTGCTCAAGCGCCTCGCAGAGTTGCAGTACACTCGCAATGACATGGAATTAAAACGGGCTACCTATCGTGTGCGTGGTGATGTGATCGATATTTATCCTGCAGAGTCTGAAAGGAACGCGATTAGGATACAGCTGTTCGATGACGAAATAGAAAAGCTTTCCTATTTCGATCCACTCACTGGGGCCGTGGTTAAGGAAGTGCCACGGCTAACGGTGTTTCCGAAATCGCACTATGTCACGCCGCGCGATACGCTGTTAAATGCGCTGGATAGCATCAAAGTCGAACTCAAAGAGCGGTTGGATTTTCTGCATGCCAATAATCGCTTAGTCGAAGCGCAGCGCCTTGAGCAAAGAACCAAGTTCGATCTCGAAATGATTCAAGAACTCGGCTACTGCAATGGCATCGAAAACTATTCGAGGTATTTGTCTGGGAGACCAGCAGGTGCGCCGCCGCCGACGCTCTACGACTACCTGCCCGATAACGCAATTATCGTGTCCGACGAATCCCACGTTTCGATTCCGCAGCTCGGTGCGATGTTTAAAGGCGATAGGTCACGTAAAGAAACGTTGGTCGAGTACGGTTTCCGGCTTCCCTCTGCGCTCGATAACCGGCCGCTTAGATTCGAGGAATGGGAGAATCTCACACCACAGATTATTTTCGTTTCAGCAACGCCGGGTAACTACGAAGAAGCGCATGAAGGCGCGCGCGTCGAGCAGGTTGTGCGACCAACCGGTCTGCTCGACCCGATTCTCGAGGTGCGGCCCGCAACCACGCAGGTCGATGATTTGCTCTCGGAAGTGACCCGTGTGACGGCCGGCGGTGAGCGAGTCCTCGTGACCGTGCTTACTAAGAGGATGGCCGAAGATCTCACGGACTATCTCGCTGAACACGGCGTCCGCGTGCGCTACCTGCACTCTGATATCGATACCGTTGAGCGCTCAGAAATTCTCCGCGATCTGCGGCTTGGTAAATTCGATGTGCTAATAGGGATTAATCTCTTGCGGGAAGGACTAGATATTCCGGAGGTCGCGCTTGTTGCCATCCTCGATGCAGACAAAGAGGGCTTCCTTCGTTCCGATCGTTCGCTTATCCAGACAATAGGGCGTGCTGCGCGCAATCTAAACGGCAAAGCCATACTGTATGCCGACAAGGTAACTGGCTCCATGCAGCGGGCGATGGACGAGTCAAATAGGCGGCGCGAAGTCCAGATCGCCTTTAACAAAGAGCATAACATCACCCCCATCGGCGTGAGTAAGCGCATATTGGATGTCATGGAAGGCGCGTACGCGAATCCAGCAACGCGCGAACGAACGAAAGGCAGGGGCGTTGCTGAGAAGTCGGGAGCCTATGCGCAACTAGACTTCGGTGACCCTAAAGCGATTGCAAAGGAAATTACAGTCCTTGAAGCACAGATGTATGAGCATGCAAAAAATCTCTCCTTCGAAGAGGCTGCGCAGACGCGTGACCGCATCGCGGAATTAAGGCAGAAGCTGATTGCGTAAGCTGCGATTGCGCTCGGGTGCAGCGGAAAACCTTGCCGATGAAATTTCAGAAAAGAATCGACATAACAGGATGGCTTTCCGTATAATCTGCGATCCCTCTGTAGGGTGACACAGGCGCGTAGCTCAGTTGGTTAGAGCGCTACCTTGACATGGTAGAGGTCACCAGTTCGAATCTGGTCGTGCCTACCATCCTACAGACAGCTTTCAAGTAAGTGTTCAAGCGTTTTGGTAAGGTGTTAGCACCGAATATACCGTTAAGGCGTGTCATTAAATCCATGCTCTTAAAGTGAATCCCATGCTCGAAGTTACTCTGCCTGACGGCAGCAAGCGTCAATACGACGCAGCGTTAAGCGTTGCACAAATTGCAGAATCAATCGGCGCGGGATTGGCCAAGGCCGCGCTTGCGGGTCGCATCGACGGCCAATTAGTAGACCTCTCGACACTGGTTGAGCGCGATGCCGAAGTCGCGATCATTACCGAACGCGACAGCGAAGGTCTCGAGGTTATCCGTCATAGCTGCGCTCATCTCATGGCGCAAGCCGTTCAGCGTTTATTTCCCTCCGCACAGGTAACAATCGGTCCTGTTATTGAGGACGGATTCTTCTACGATTTCGCTTTCGAGCGTGCTTTCACCCCAGAGGATCTCGAGGCCATCGAAAACATGATGGGCGAGATCGTAAAGGAGGGGCTTGATGTTCATCGCTCGGTGATGAGCCGTAGCGACGCAATCACGATGTTCAGGGAGATGGGTGAAGAATATAAGGTCGAAATCATCGAGAGTATTCCGGGTGACGAAGATCTGTCCTTCTACAAGCAGGGCGATTTTATCGATCTCTGTCGTGGTCCTCATGTTCCCAACACCAGCAAATTCAAGGCGTTCAAATTAACATCGGTCGCTGGCGCCTATTGGCGTGGAGACTCGAATAATGCGATGTTGCAACGCGTCTATGGCACTGCTTGGGCGACACCCAAAGACCTGAAGCAGTATCTGCAGCGTATCGAGGAAGCAGAGAAGCGCGATCACCGCAAGCTCGGCAAGCAACTTAACCTCTTCCATTTCCAAGAAGAAGCGCCGGGCATGGTGTTCTGGCATCCAAAAGGATGGGGTGTCTACCAAGCTGTGCAGCAATACATGCGCAAGGTTCAGAACGACAATGGGTATCTCGAAATCAATACACCGCAACTCGTTGATTACAGTCTGTGGGAGCGTTCGGGGCACGCTGCTAAATTTTCAGATGAAATGTTTAGCGTCGAATCTGAAAGCCGGATGTATGCTATCAAGCCGATGAACTGTCCCTGCCATATCCAGGTGTTCAATCAGGGTCTAAAGAGCTATCGCGATCTGCCAATGCGGCTTGCAGAGTTCGGGTCGTGTCATCGCTACGAGCCTTCGGGCAGTATGCACGGGCTGATGCGCGTTAGAGCCTTTGTGCAAGACGACGGTCATATTTTTTGCACAGAGGAACAGATTCAAAGCGAAGTCGCAAAATTCATGGACTTACTCTTCTCTGTCTATAGAGATTTTGGTTTTGATGAAGTCATCCTGCGCTTGTCTACCCGCCCTGAGAAGCGCGTCGGTTCGGATGAGATCTGGGATCAGTCGGAGCAATCTTTAAAAGATGCGCTCAATGCCACTGGATTGCCATGGGAATTGGTGCCGGGTGAGGGCGCGTTCTACGGCCCCAAGATCGAATGCTCGCTCAAGGATTGTATGGGGCGGATTCTGCAGTGCGGCACGATTCAAGTCGATTTCAATACGCCAGGCCGCCTCGGCGCGAGCTATGTTGCTGAAGACAGCAGCCGTAAAGAGCCCGTTATGCTGCACCGTGCAATCCTCGGCTCCTTCGAGCGTTTTATCGGGGTTCTGATCGAGCATTACGCCGGAGCAATGCCGACATGGTTAGCCCCTGAGCAAGCTGTGATTATGAATATCACCGACAAACAGGCAGGCTACGTTCGCGAAGTCGAAGCCAAGCTTTCTGCTCAAGGATTCAGGGTGAGCACGGATTTGCGAAATGAGAAGGTAGGCTTCAAGATTCGTGAGCACGCGATGCAAAAGGTCCCGTACTTATTAGTCATAGGCGACAAAGAGGTTGAGTCCGGCTCTGTTGCGGTGAGAACACGCAGCGGCGAAGACCTCGGCGTTATGACAGTAGATGACTTTTGTTCCCATTTGAGCGATGATGTCGCCCTTTTCGGCCGCACGCAAGCTTCGAGCTAGGCGGTCACAGGCGGTAAAGAGATATTTTATTTAGTAAAATCAGTTAGTTATTTTGATTTTCTATCCAGATTAATTGACACGAGGGATGAGCGTTCGCGCAAGCCATGAGGAGCAGTTCAAAAAAGCCCATAATTAATGAGCACATCGAAGCCGAGCAGGTTCGCCTAGTAGGAGTCGAGGGAGAGCAATTGGGCATCGTGTCGATTGCGGAGGCAAGAGAAGCTGCCGCGGCGATAAAGCACGATCTCGTGTTAATCGCACCAGATGCAGAACCGGTAGTCTGTAAGCTTATGGACTACGGCAAGCATATCTTCGAACTTAAGAAGCAGAAAGCTGCGAGTAAAAAGAAGCAGCGCCGCACTCAGGTAAAGGAGATTAAGTTTAGACCAGGGACGGAAGTAGGGGACTATCAGGTAAAACTACGCAACCTGACACGTTTCTTAGAGGATGGGGACAAGGCCAAGGTATCGTTACGATTCCGCGGCCGGGAAATGGCTCATCAACATCTTGGCATGGAACTCGTGAATCGAATCCGTAAGGATTTGGAGGAATTTGGTACCGTGGAGCAGGAGCCCAAGATGGAAGGCCGGCAGATCGTAATGGTCTTAGCGCCGGTCAAAAAGCGCCCGCAGTAATAATCTGAGGGTCAGTATCCAGTGGCGTCGAGCATCGCTCGGTTTCCCGGGAGCTGACCTTTTCATTTCTGCAGGTATCATTACTTTTAGCCCCAAGGCAACGACCTTTGGGAGCAAATGCGGAGTTAGACAATGGCTGGAAAGTTAAAAACCCACAGTGGTGCTGCGAAGCGGTTTAAAAAGACCGCCTCCGGTTACAAGCGCAAAAGCGCCTATAAGAGTCACATCCTTACTAAGATGACGACAAAGCGAAAGCGTCAGCTGCGCGGCACGAGTGCCGTTCATGCGTCAGACATGCCTGCGGTAAAACGCATGCTTCGCGAAATCTAATCAAAGGGTAAAGGAGATCTCCCATGGCTCGAGTTAAACGCGGCGTCGTCGCTAATCGTCGTCACAAGAAAGTTTTAAAGCAGGCTAAAGGTTACTATGGTGCCCGCAGCCGTATCTATCGTGTTGCTGTTCAGGCAGTTACTAAAGCAGGCCAATACGCCTACCGTGACCGTCGTGTCAAAAAGCGTGTTTTTCGCGCACTTTGGATCACGCGTATTAATGCTCAGGCACGTGCCAACGGCATGACTTACAGCCAGCTCATTGCTGGTCTGAAGAAAGCAAGCATCGAAGTCGACCGCCGCGTGCTGGCTGATCTCGCCGTGCATGACAAGCCTGCATTCAATGCGATTCTCAATCAGGCTAAAGCTAGCCTAGCAGCCTAATTGTGAGCTGACCCTCCAAGCGGCGCCTTTCTTTAGGGAATGCGCGCCGCGAAGAGTTTCACCTTAGAGTCGAGATCCTATTCGACAAGGGCTGTACGATGGCAACTCCCGATAGCCTCTTAACTGAGGCACTAGAAGCGATTCAGAATTCCAGCGACGAAAAGTCATTGGACTCTATGCGTGTCCACTATATCGGCAAAAAAGGCGCGGTCACTGCGCAATTGAAAGCGCTAGGGCAACTTCCCGCTGAAGAACGTCCCGCCGCGGGTGAGCGAATTAATGTCGTCAAACGCGAAATCGACGCGGCGCTTACCGCGCGAAAATCTATCCTCATAGAACAGAGTCTCAATGCGCAGCTAGCGGCGGAAACTATCGATGTGTCGCTGCCGGGTCGTCGCCAAACTCAAGGTGGTCTCCACCCAATTACGCAAACGATAGAACGCATTGCAGCTATCTTTGCGGGCAGCGGTTACGAGGTTGCCGAGGGCCCTGAGATCGAAGACGATTACCATAATTTCGAAGCGCTAAACATCCCTGCACACCATCCTGCGCGCGCGATGCATGATACCTTTTATATCGATCCTGCGACTGTCTTGCGCACGCATACCTCGCCGGTTCAGGTGCGAGTAATGGAGGGCGGGGCGCCACCTTTCAAAATGATTTGCCCGGGGCGAGTCTATCGCTGCGATTCAGACCTCACCCACACACCGATGTTTCATCAGGTTGAAGGTTTGCTCATCGATAGAGAGGTGAGCTTTGCCGATCTGAAAGGCACTGTGATCGAATTTCTCCAAGCTTATTTCGAAGCGGATCTGCCTGTCCGCTTCAGACCCTCTTACTTTCCCTTCACCGAGCCATCGGCTGAGGTAGATATGGGGTGTGTGAGCTGCGCTGGCAAAGGCTGTCGCATCTGTGGAAACACAGGTTGGCTAGAAGTCATGGGCTGCGGCATGGTGCATCCACGTGTTCTCGAGATGTCGAACATCGATCCGGAAACCCACAACGGTTTTGCCTTCGGCATGGGCGTCGAGCGCCTTGCAATGCTGCGCTACGGAGTAGGGGATTTACGCACCTATTTCGAGAATGATCTTCGTTTCCTGCAGCAGTTTAATTAGTCGTTAGCGCCTCTGGTGTGATCCACACTCAAGAAATGAATCGGCGGCGCTGTCAAAAGTATGTGAGTCCAACATGATTTTTAGCGAAAGCTGGTTACGTGAGTTTGTCGATCCCGGCATGTCGACTGCCGAACTCGTCGAGACCCTGACGATGGCGGGCCTTGAAGTCGATAGCGTCACTTCTGCGGCCTCGCAGTTCAGCGGCGTTGTAGTAGGGCAAGTCGTTAGCGTCGAACAGCATCCAGACGCCGACAAGCTCTCAGTCTGTCGAGTGACAGATGGTGGCGACGACTATCAGGTCGTCTGCGGCGCGCCAAATGTCCGAGCGGGGCTCTTGGTGCCCTTCGCGAAAGTTGGCGCTGTCCTCGAAGGTGGCGACAAGCCCTTCAAGATCAAAGCAGCAAAGCTAAGAGGCGTCGAGTCCAACGGAATGCTTTGTTCTGCCGAAGAACTCGGTCTGGCCGAGACCTCGGATGGGTTGCTCGAACTACCGCAGACGCTCACTATCGGTGACGATATTAGAGTCGCACTGGCCCTAGACGATCAGCTTATCGAACTGGACCTTACCCCGAACCGTGGCGATTGTTTGGGCATGATCGGGCTTGCCCGTGAAGTGGGTGTGCTCGCACGTGCACCGGTTTATGGGCTCGAGTTCCCAACAGTCGAGATTACGTCGCAGCGCAGTATTGCTGTAGCAACGGCGGCGCCGGATGCCTGTCCCACATACCTAGGCCGGGTGATCGAAAACATTAATATTAAGGCGCCGAGCCCTTTCTGGCTAAAGGAGCGGCTTCGCCGCAGTGGTCTGAGGAGCATTGATCCGGTCGTCGACGTGACTAATCTCATGTTGTTGGAACTCGGTCACCCCATGCATGCTTTCGATGCCGATAAACTCCAAGGCACTGTGACCGCGCGTTTTGCAGGCGAGGGCGAGAAATTAACGCTATTGGATGATCGGGAAGTTGTTCTCAACTCTGAAACATTGCTGATTGCCGATGAGGCGCAAGCGCTCGCCATGGCAGGTATCATGGGCGGGCTATCGAGTTCCGTAACGGCTAATACGACGTCTATATTTCTTGAATGCGCATTCTTTTCGCCGCTAGCAATTGCCGGAAAGGCGCGCAGCTATGGTATGCATACAGACGCTTCGCATCGTTACGAACGGGGCGTAGATTACGCATTGCAGGCGCGCGCGCTCGAACGCGCAACGGCGCTACTACTTGAAATAGTTGGAGGCAGTGCCGGGCCTGTGAGCACCGCCACTGGTAACTTGCCAGCAAGTCGGCAGGTTCGGTTAACGTTCTCGAATGTAAAACGCCTGTTAGGCGTCGAGATACCTGAAGCGGAGTGTTTGGATATTTTATCCAGTCTCGGGTTTGTCAAAGCAGCTTCCGATCCTGAAGGCTGCGAGTTCACGGTACCTTCCTTTCGCTTCGACGTGTCTATCGAAGCGGACCTGATCGAGGAAATTGCGCGGGTCTTTGGTTATAACAAACTGCCAGAGACGCTTGGAATAGGTGCGCAACGGCTGCCGAGACTCGCTGAGCGCGTCCGCCCCGTCTCAGCGCTTAAACGGTGCCTAGTTGCTGAGGGGTATCAAGAGGCAATTAATTACAGTTTTATCGATCCCGATTTAGCAAAAATCGTGTGTCCTGAAAGTCAGGTTGTCTCGCTGCAAAATCCACTCTCGGCAGAAATGTCGGTCATGCGCCCTAGTATTCTCCCGGGGTTGCTTTCGACGCTTGGCTACAACCTGAATCGTCAGCGTGAGCGCGTGCGCCTATTTGAAGAGGGGCTGGTTTTCGAACGGCGAGATGGCGCGATTACTCAAACGCGAAAAATAGCAGGCCTCGTGTATGGCTCTCAAAATCCTGTTGCATGGAATCAACCAAAGCAAGCCGTCGACTTTTATGACATCAAAGGTTCCGTTGAGTCCTTGCTTAATTTAGGACTGGGTGCTGCGGCCTACGAGTTCGTGAAAGGCGAGCATTCGGCGTTGCACCCTGGGCAATGCGCCGAGGTCCGATTTAAGGGCGAGCCTATTGGGTTCGTAGGCGCCCTTCATCCGCGGCTGCAGCGACATTTCGGTTTTGCGAGCACGGCTTATTTGTTTGAACTAGAGACTGCGGCGCTTGTCGAAGGGCGTTTGCCTTCGGCCTCCGCGCTGTCGCGATATCCAGAGGTCAGTCGAGACCTCGCGGTCGTGGTGTCTGCGGAGACGGCGGCGGGCGACCTTGCTTCATGCATCCGCGTTAATGCGGGTGGTGACCTTACAGGATTGACCACTTTCGATGTCTATGAGGGGCCCGGAGTTGGGGAAGGTAGAAAATCAATTGCATTTGGCTTGACCTGGCAGCATCCTTCGCGCACCCTTAGCGATGAAGAGATTTCTGCTATTATTGCTAAATGTATCAGAGCCCTAGAGAGTGAATTTAATGCTGAGTTGCGGGTTTAGCGCAGTCCTCTTCGGCTTAACGTTTTTAATTCAAATCGCGGTGAATAGCGCGAATGCACACCAAGACGAGGGTTTGATATGACAGACGGTGCCCTAACCAAGGCAGATATGGCTGAGCGTCTTTTCGAGGAGCTCGGTCTTAATAAGCGCGAAGCAAAAGAGGTGGTCGAGCAATTTTTTGAAGAAATTCGATCCTCTCTCGAGTCTAACGAACAGGTGAAGCTCTCTGGGTTTGGTAATTTCGACCTGCGTGATAAAAAGGAGCGTCCCGGACGCAACCCGAAAACAGGGGAAGAGATCCCCATTAATGCGCGGCGGGTGGTCACGTTTCGGCCTGGGCAAAAACTTAAAGCACGAGTAGAGGGCTATGCTGGAAGCCAAGAATAACGACGAATTGCCAGAGATACCGCCTAAGCGCTACTTCACGATTGGAGAAGTTGGTGAACTCTGTGCCGTTAAGCCACACGTGCTTCGGTATTGGGAAGCCGAATTTCCGCAGCTTAAGCCAGTAAAGCGTCGAGGCAATCGACGCTACTATCAACGCGGTGACGTCATTCTGATTCGTCAGATTAAAAGTCTTCTCTACGAGCAGGGCTACACTATCGGTGGCGCAAGGCTCAAGATGAATGATAAGAGTGAACCAGCCCAGCCTGCCCCTGTATCAAATATTGAGCTCAAAACCGTCATTGCAGAACTAGAAGCGGTAATAGCCTCGCTATAGAAAAGTTTCGCTTTCTGACGCTGTCATCTTGCGAGGAAAGTCGTTAAAATTACGAAATTCGGGGCGTAGCGCAGCCTGGTAGCGCACTACACTGGGGGTGTAGTGGTCGCAGGTTCAAATCCTGCCGTCCCGACCAATTTTTCTTTTTACTCCTCTCTTCGTAATTCTTCCTACTTCTTCCTACTGCTTTTACCGCAGCGCTCGCCTCTTTTATCTTTCGCAGCGCCATCTTTCAAAATGCATCCTTCACCCCTTAGCTTGTTTTTTAAAACTGCGTCATAGCCTCGGTCTAATGGCACCGGTCGCGTCATTCGATCCCGTCGCCTTTCGAGACGCGCAGGGCAAGAATGGATTCTGCTCTCTGCTTTGCTAGACAGCGCTCCTCGATTTCATCGATGTAGTCTAAGATTGCTTCACGCGCGCAGTACTCGATTGTTCTACCCGTTGTCATCGCCAAGATTAGCAGTCGCTTCTCAATTTGCTGTGGAAGGTCTATTGTGAACATGTTTAGCCTCTCATTGCTTTTGTTATTAGATTGTTTTTAGTCGCGCTGATTTCGCATGGTGTCGCACAGGGGCAAGGAAACCGGCTGAATGAGCGATGCCTCCATCGACGGGCGACTTTTCTGCTACGCTACAGAAATCACCGGCTCTTCAGTGATACTAGACGCTGGAAGGCGTTTGGCAAGGTGACTTATGGTTTACAGCCCATTGGAATGGCGCTTCATCTATCAATATACAGTTGAGCTGGCAGTCGAAAACCACTATTGGTAGTGTTATTGCGCTCTTCTATCGTTTAAAATCATTAAGACCTGTGGTTGGCGGGTAATCGTCTTCCCGGCGTTACTCAACCCTCATGACAAGAATAATTATCAGAATCTGAAAACGATGCGTCTCAAATGTATAAAGTTAGCCGGATTTAAGTCTTTCGTTGATCCTACAACAATCGATTTCCCCTCTAATCTCTGCTCAGTCGTCGGGCCTAACGGCTGCGGTAAATCGAATGTCATCGATGCCGTGCGTTGGGTGATGGGCGAAAGTTCCGCTAAGAACCTGCGAGGCGAAAATATGACCGATGTCATATTTAACGGTTCTGGTGGGCGCAAGCCGGTGGGACAGGCAAGTGTTGAACTGGTGTTCGATAATCACGATCATAAATTGACTGGCGAATACGCAAACTTCGACGAAGTATCCATAAAGCGCAAAGTGGATCGTGATGCGCAGTCTACCTACTCCCTAAATGGCACGAAATGCCGCCGCAAAGATGTCACGGATATATTCCTCGGCACAGGGCTTGGTGCGCGTAGCTATTCGATTATCGAGCAGGGCATGGTGTCAAGGCTGATTGAGTCCAAGCCCGAAGAGTTACGAGTCTTTATTGAAGAAGCTGCTGGCATCTCAAAATATAAAGAGAGGCGCAAAGAAACCGAGAGCCGAATCAAACGTACGCGCGAGAATCTCGAGCGTTTATCAGATATTCGCGACGAATTAGGAAGACAGCTCGCACACCTCCAACGGCAATCGGTAGCTGCCGAAAAATACGGTGAGTATAAAGCGCAGGAGAGGCAGACGACCGCCTATCTAAATGCGCTTAAATGGCAGGCCTTGGATGTTGATATTAAACAGAACAAGGCGGCGATTGGAGACCAAGAAGTTAAGCTGGAAGCCACTATCGCCGACCAGCGCGAAGCCGATGCGAAAATCGAGCAGCGCTTAGTCGATGGCACGGAACTCGCTGACAAGCTCGGCGAAGTGCAGGCGAGATTCTATAGCTTAGGCAACGATATTGCGCGTCTCGAGCAATCCATCGAACATCATCTCGAACGCGCGGACCAAATGCGTTTCGATCTCAGTGAAACTCAGCAGGCCTATGATCAAACGAGGGAAGAGCTCGATACTGATCTCTCCCGCATCGTAGAGATAGAGACGGAGCTCGAGGAAGTGAGTCCTGAGCTCGATTCTGCGCTCGAGCTAGCAGCAGAGTCAGCGGCGATACTCGAAGATGCTGAATCTGGACTACGTCAATGGCAAACGGAATGGGATGCATTTAACGAAAGTGCGGAGCGCCCTAGGCAGGTCGCAGAGGTAGAACAGGCGAGGATCCAGCAACTTGAGAATATTGTGCAGCGCGGGCTCGAACGGAGCCGCCGGCTGGATGAAGAACGGGCGCAGCTTCTGCAGTCAGACGAAGACGAAACTGTCATCGAGGCGAGGGAGGAGCTTGCACTTTTGGAGGAGACCATAGAGAAGCTCCAGGCTCAGAGTCAGCTCGCGGGCAGTGAGATTGCTCTGCGCCGCTCGGAATACAGTGAGTGTGCGGATCAGTTAGATGCCGCGCGAAGCGAATTGCAAACAGCTCGCGGTAAGCTTGCCTCGTTGGAAGCGCTGCAGCAAGCTGCTCTAGGGCTCGATAACGAAGAGGTGAATATCTGGTTGCGCAGCAACGGCCTTGGTGATCGACAACGTCTAGCGGAAAGCATCCGTATTGAGGCGGGGTGGGAGCAGGCGGTCGAATCCGTGCTAGGGGAGACGCTGCAGAGTATCTGTGTCGAAGGGCTGGACGACATCGAGGCGCTTCTCGCTGAGTTGCCTGAGGGGCGCATTGCGCTCGTCGATGTTAAAACAAAGGCTAGCGACAAACTCTCGACAAACCTGGCCCTCAAACCATTGGGCGAATTTGTGCAGGCAGACAGCGGTATACGGGATCTGTTGCAGGGAATCTATGCCGCTGAGTCCTTGACTGAAGCACTGGCGCAGCGGTTAGCGCTTGGCTCGCACGAATCGATTGTTACGCCTGATGGACTCTGGCTCGGTCGATCATGGATCCAGCTAAAGACGGCTGACAAAGAGGGGTCGATAGTAAAGAGGCGGGGTCTTATCGAAGAGCTCAACGAACTAATCGATGCGCGGCTTGTCCTCTCGAATCAACTCAATGACCGGCAAATCGAATTAAAAGAGGCGATTGCTGAGGCCGAGCAGGCGCGCGAACAACTGCAGTTAGATATCGCAGCCAACAGCAAGGCATTTGGTAATCTAAAATCCCAGCTGAGTGCGCAGCAGGCAAAAGTCGAGGAAGCAGGATTACGCCGTCAGCGAATTCACCATGAACTCGAGGAGCTTAAACGCCAAATCGAACTTGAGCAGGAAAACATAGCCGAATCGAGACAAAGGCTACAGGTTGCGCTCGATTCAATGGAAGAAAATATCGAAGCACGCGAAGCGTTAGAGCAAAGGCGCGAACAGCATATGCGCTCGCAGCAAGCCTCTCGTGAAAAGGCGCGAAACGACAAGGATCTTGCGCATTCGCTTGCCTTACGGCAGCAAACCTTGCAGTCGCAGCTCCAGTCAACTCGCGAGACTATGGATCGAATGTCTGCGCAGGTTAAACGGAGTCAAGAGCGGATCGAATTTCTGACAACACAAATTGCGACATCCGAAGAGCCTGTTGCGGACATGCGCGCAGAGTTGGAATCGCTTTTGGAAAAGCGATTAGACGTCGAGCAGGAACTCGCGCAGGCTAAGGCGCAAGTTGATGCGAACGAACACGCGATACGCGGATTGGAAGCGGAGCGAAATAGTATCCAGGAACGCAGCAATCAAATTCGTGAAGTGTTAATGCAAGCGCGGCTGAAAAGCGAAGGCGCGTCAGTAAAGCAGGAGGCGATACTCGAGCAGCTAACAGCCGCAAAGTTTAATTTAGAGGCTGTGCTTAACGCACTGCCGGAAGAATTAGACGTTGAACAATGTGACGCAGAACTAGAGCGCCTCGCCACCCGTATCCAACGCTTGGGTCCAATCAATCTCGCAGCAATAGACGAATACGCACAGCAGTCCGAGAGAAAGGTTTATTTGGATAAACAGAATGAAGATCTCGAACGCGCATTGACTACCCTTCAAAATGCCATCAAGAAAATCGATCAGGAGACGCGTGCGCGTTTTAAAGAAACCTTCGATAAAGTTAATGCCGGTTTGCAGGCGCTTTTCCCGCGCGTGTTTGGTGGAGGCCACGCGTATCTTGATATGACAGGTGAAGACTTGCTCGATACTGGGGTCGCTATCATGGCGCGGCCACCGGGTAAGAGGAACAGCACTATTCATTTGCTCTCAGGCGGCGAGAAAGCGATGACCGCGATAGCGCTGGTGTTTTCAATTTTCCAATTGAACCCTTCGCCTTTCTGTATGCTCGACGAAGTCGACGCGCCGTTGGATGATGCCAATGTGGGACGTTACGCCAATCTGGTTAAAGAAATGTCCAAATCGGTTCAATTCATTTTCATCACCCACAATAAGATTACAATGGAAATGGCGAATCAGCTCCTAGGCGTAACGATGCATGAGCCGGGGGTGTCTAGAATCGTCGCCGTCGACATCGAAGAAGCCGCTGAGCTTGCAGCCATGTAGTTATGGCGGGGCTATCCTCCTATTTAGGGCGACGGGTAGGATGGCCTCCGCTTATCGGGATTCAAGGCTAAGTATTTTTAACTTTACCCCGCAGATGGCTAAAGATCTGCGGTCATCGTGCTGATAACCCTAGGAATAACCTTCTTTCATCAGCCTGTCTAAAGTTTCTTATGGATTTACGCGAACTCGTCATTCTTATCCTTGGATTAACTATTGTTGGCGTCGTCGTTCGAGGCCTTTTGGTGGCATTGAAGGCGCGTAAAAACCAACTTAGACTCGCAATCGACAAGAATATCCCTAAAGACATCGATCTCGATGCGCTGGAACTGGCTGAACTCCCTAGCGGTGGTGCCCGAGTGGTGCGTCGACCGGTCGATGACGCGGTTTCTTCTGCGCCAGATTCGCCGACTAACTCTCCAGCCGCTGCTTCGGCTGTTACGCCCGTTCTTGCCGCAAGCGAGAGCCTCGCTAAACCAAGCTCGGAAAGCCTTGAAGACTCCGCTGCCCCCGACGAATTGGCGCTGCATCCCGCGAACAGTTCTCACGCGTCTACGGCATCAAAAACCGTCAGCATTGAAGAAAACGCCGAAGAAAGCGCTGAAGAGAGCGTTGAAGGAAGCGTTGAGGAAAACGTTAAAGACTACGCCGAAGAAAACTTTGACGAGAACCTTGAAGAGAGCTTTGAAGAGAACGCTGAAGAAAGCGTAGTCGACAGAAGCGAAAAGGCATCGCCGTTCTCGATTTCCTTAGGCGAGGGTATTGATGAGTTTGATGAGGACATTGAGTCTGATCGACCAGAACCGCCAGAGCTGCCAATACAAAAAGTTGCACTAAGTGAAGTAGCAGAAGAAGGTGAGGATCAGGAAGAAACAGACGAGCAAGAGAACGACGAATATTCATCTATTACCCTCTCTGCAGGTGACCGGATAGGGGGTGAAAATAGGCGCGCTAAAACCGCGCTACGGAAAGAGTCTCGTGGTAACTCTCTATTCGGTTCGTTGAGCGCGGCTGGCAAGAGTTTAGGCGCCCTCGTTAGCACTCGAAAATCTACCGAAGCTGATCTCAGTAGCAACTCAAAGAGCCAGTCGAGTGTTGCAGAGACTTCGTTAGCCGACGATTCCGCCAAGGTTCCGGACGTTGAGAGCAGCGCATTGTTCGAGGAATATTCTCAAAGTGATCACGCATCGAAGGCCCCCAGCCCTCGGGGAAATAAGTCGCCCAAGTCGACTCCCCCGGCGGTAACAGATTTGTTTCCGGAGACATTTGAGGATCTGACGGCGCCTTCCCAATTCAGTGGCGAAGCGGACGAGATCCAGATCGAAGAAGATAGCGCGGTAGCTGCAATTCCTGCCGAACAGGCGAAATCTTCGATAGAAAAACCCAGTGAGAGAACGTCGAAAAAGACACGCGAGCAAGCGCAACGAAAGCCGCTGGAGAATACTAGAACTAAGGCGCAGAATCATGCGCGTAAAGCTGATGAGGCAGTGGGCGCAGACAGCACCGAGCAAAGCCGAAGCAGCACAGGGGCCGATGCAAAGCCAAAAACAGCGGTGAAGCCACAGCAAAACAGCGCGAGCGACGTGACTGAAGTCCTCGTGCTCAACGTGACGGCGAAGAAAGGCCGATTGATCATGGGGGAGAGGCTGCTGTCTCTTATGGAGGGGCTTGACCTGCAGTTTGACGAAAGAAAAATATTCAGCAGGCGACCGAGTGAGGCTGAGGGCGATGCCCTTTTCAGCGTTGCTAATATGCTGCAGCCGGGCACATTTGATCTTAACACTATGGAAAATTTCGCGACCGTAGGGGTTACGTTGTTTCTACCACTGCCCGCGCCAACGAGTAGTTTCGAGGCTTTCGAAGAAATGCTTCAAACTGCACAAGACCTCGTTCGCTCGATCGATGGCGAACTGCGCGATGATCAGCGTAATATGATGACGGGCCAAACAATAGAGCACTACCGGCAGCGCGTCCGCGATTTCGAGCTGCGAAGGCTGCGTTCGAGGGCCGTTGCAGGGTGAGCGTCTCCTCTGAGATTCTCGAAGAGGTGGCTGGGCTCAGGCTTGAACTGGAGCGTCACAATCGCCTGTACCACACGTTAGATAATCCCGAAATTACCGACGCTGATTACGATGCGCTGCTAGCGCGTCTGGTGGCGCTCGAAGAAACGTACGATCTGCATTCGCCCACCTCACCTTCGAGTCGCGTCGGCGCAGAGCCTCTCCCAGGATTTACTCAAGTCACGCACGAAATCCCAATGCTCTCGTTGGACAAAGTGTTCGATGATGAAGATCTGAGGGCGTTTGAGGGCAGGATTTTAAAGCGTGTTGAAGTCGAGGGTGATATAACCTATAGCTGCGAGCCAAAAGTCGATGGCGTTGCGGTGAGCTTGCTGTATGAAAACGGTGTACTAGTTCGCGCAGCAACTCGCGGCGATGGCACCGTCGGCGAAGATATTACACACAATGTGCGCACGATTCGCAGCATCCCTCTAACGCTTACTGGCAAAGGCTATCCGACGCTTCTCGAGGTCAGAGGAGAGATCTTTTTGGGCAAGCGTGGATTTGCCCAGTTGAACGAGCAAGCGCGATTGGATCAATCCAAAGTGTTCGTTAATCCTCGTAATACTGCCGCAGGCACGTTAAGACAGTTAGACTCTCGGCGAGCAGCTAAAGTGCCTCTGCAAATGTATTGCTATAGCGTGGGCCTTCACGACGGAGGAGAGTTGCCCGACAGTCTAGATGGGGTTTTCATCGCCTTGGCTGAATGGGGTCTGCCGACCAATCCTCATCGACAAGTCGTAAAAAGCATCGACAGATGTATCGCGTATTGTGATGAGTTATTGAGTGTGAGGAACAGCCTCGAATATGAGATCGACGGCGCGGTGATTAAAGTCGATTCGTTTAATCTACAGTCAGCTATCGGGATTAATGCACGAACTCCGCGCTGGGCAATGGCGTATAAATTTCCAGCAGAAGAAAAAAGCACGCGTCTGATTGATGTTGAGTTTCAAGTGGGTCGAACGGGGACCATCACGCCAGTGGCGCGACTTGCGCCTGTTTTCGTGGGTGGCGTCACCGTTAGCAATACCACGCTACACAACATGGACGAAGTCGCGCGTCTCGGTATTCGAATCGGTGATGAGGTAGTGATTCGAAGAGCGGGCGACGTGATTCCGAAGGTAGTAAGAGGCGTACCAGGGTCGGTCAATCCTAATCCGAGGCCGATAGTCGCGCCATTGCATTGTCCTGTCTGTGGTTCCTCTGTTGAGAAAGAGGGAGAGGTGCTTATTCGCTGCAGTGGCGGACTTGTCTGTGGTGCACAGCGCAAGGAGTCGATACGCCACTTTGCTTCACGCAATGCTCTGGACATCGATGGCCTCGGCGAGCGGCTCATCGAGCAACTTGTCGATGCCGAACTGGTGCGCGATGTCGCTGATTTGTTTTCTCTGGAAGCTAGCACCCTCATGAATTTGGATAGAATGGGGGCAAAGTCTGCGGAAAAGCTTGTGGCCGCAATCGCGGACTCTCGCCGGACGACGCTGCCCAAGTTTTTGTATGCGTTGGGAATCAGAGAGGTAGGAGAGGCGACGGCACTTCAACTCGCTAATCATTTTGGTGAGCTGTCGGCACTGCAGGCGGCAACGGTTGAGGCGCTTATTGATGTGCCCGATGTCGGCCCAATCGTAGCCGAGCACGTCGTCAGTTTTTTCGCGAATAGGGCGAACATCGTATTGTTAGCGAGACTTCAAGAATGCGGCATTACCTGGCCCAAGATAAGTGTGGCGAGTGCTGAGAGCCAACCCTTAATCGGTCAAACAGTCGTGCTGACCGGTGCGATGGAAAAGCTTTCGAGAAATGAAGCAAAGGCACGGCTTGTCTCGCTGGGTGCAAAGGTCGCAGGCAGCGTGTCGAAAAGCACAACCATTGTCTACGCGGGGCCAGGTGCGGGTAGCAAGCTCGCTAAAGCCACCGATCTCGGCGTCAAAGTCGACGATGAAGCTGCGCTTCTCAGCCTTTTGCAGTCGCTGGAATCGTCACGCGAGCCTAAAGATTAAAACACGCATTACTAGGCTGTGACTGCGTCTAATTTGGATGATTATTTATGAGTTGGTGGGGCAAGGTTGTCGGTGGCACGTTTGGTTTTATGCTTGGCGGTCCGCTCGGCGCGTTAATGGGCGTAAGTCTGGGCAATTACTTCGATGGCGGCTTAAATGCGCAGTCATCGCGCTTCGGATTAGGCGCGACTGAACGGGTGCAATCTGCCTTTTTTACAACGACTTTCGCATTAATGGGTTATGTGGCCAAATCCGACGGTAAGGTCACGCGCGACGAAATAGAAGTCGCTGAGCGCGTTATGTCTCAGATGCGCCTCACCAAGCAGCAGCGAGAAGTTGCCGTAAAGCTTTTCAACGAAGGCAAACGCAAAGATTTTCCTCTCGACGAAATTCTCACCCAATTTAGACGCGAATCTTTTCGGCGATCTAGCCTCGTACAGATGCTACTCGAAATTGTTGCCGCGACCGCACTTGCCGACGGCACGCTCCATGCGCAGGAGCGCAGAACGCTAGAACTGATTGCTAGCAAGCTAGGAATCAGTAAGGCGCGCCTCGACGCCGTTCTCGCGCGTGTGTCAGGCCAAGCAGGCTTTGAGAGTGCGGACGAGGGACGTTCTAAACTCGCTGCGGCCTACGCGCTCCTTGCTATCGATTCTACAGCGAGCATGGACGAAGTTAAGCGCGCGTATCGTCGCCAGATGAGTCAGCATCATCCCGATAAACTCGTCGCCAAAGGCTTGCCTGAAGAAATGATAGACATCGCAACGCGTAAAACGCAGGACATTAAATCTGCTTACGATTTGATTCGAAAGACGCGCGAGTGAAGGGCTAGTTAACAGGTCGCGTCTCTTTCGATGAGCGCGTTCCGATGTGCTGTAAAACACGTATGCCGATTATATGCTCCAGATTCATTAATTGATCGGCAAGTGCGCAGGCGGTAGCAGCGTCGGCGACATTGCTAGCAATTAGATCTATCTCAATACCGTGCTCGAGGTAATGGAGATCGAATTTAAGTCCAGATTCGCTGTCGCTCATTGCCTGCCATCGCGTGGCGATCGCCGCTTCAACTTCATTTCTCGATGGAACTGCGGTGCCATCGAGAGGATGGTCGTGGTCGGGGTTGCCCTGCGGGTCTATGTGCGGAATTACCTCACTAACGTCAGTAAAGTATTCCCTAAGCCGTTTACTGGCAGCTGCACCTATTTGATGACCCTCAGAGACTGAAATGCGGGGGTCCACAACGAGGTGAACTTCGACGATCGCTTTGCCACCCGACAGTCGAGAGCGTAGATCTGTAAGATCTTTCACGCCTGGGGTCGCTTTTAAACACTCCTCAAATTCATCGCGGCGCTTGTCGGGTAGGGCGCTATCGACGAGTTCGCGCAGGCTTTCGGAGCAAAGGTCCCACCCAATTTTGGCGATTAATAGCGAGACAATCACTGCTGCGAGCGTGTCCAACCAGACCGCTCCTAATTGGGCGCCCAGAATACCAATTAACACGGCAATCGATGACAGCGCATCACTTCTGCTGTGCCATGCGTTGGCACGGAGAAGGCTCGAATTGAGTCGCTGCGCGGTTGCCAACGTGAATCGGTAGATCCACTCTTTGCTGGCGATGGAAATCGCTGCGATGAGAGCGCCGGAAAGGCCAGGAACGGCAAGTTGATCGACCGCGGCCAACCGTTGGCTAGCGTCGTAGAGCAGTATCGCCGCTGTGATAAAGAAAACAACACCCATGACAATCGTGCCGACGGCCTCGAAGCGCCCGTGCCCATAGGGATGGCCTCTATCCGGGGCGGCATAGGCAGTGCGGGCAATAATGAGCACAAAAATATCGGTCACTGCGTCGGTCAATGAATGCACGCCGTCAGCAACCAGCGCAAAAGACGCGCTCATTACCCCGCCGACTATTTTTCCTAAGCCCAGGGAAAGGTCCAATGCCATCCCGATAAGAGTAATGCGTACGGCTTCGGTTTGGGCGTCAGTCTGGTTTTTCATAAGCAAAGGCGGTCATCAGATAGGGTTGGATAGCAAACTCTCTGAATTATGGGCGCTATTCGTGTCACAAGGAATGGGCTTAGCTCAATGTTTGGCCTCTCAAAGAAAAAAGCCCGCGATCCGGAGATCGCAGGCTTAAGGCACATTGGCCTAATTAAGGACCGCAAGCGGTCAATCTATCAAGGGAGAGATAAATGGCTCAAAACCCACAATTTTGAAAACAATCTACCTACACTTATTCAGACCCCGCCCTTCGATGAGAGTTCCCGAATTGCTGAAAAATTCTCTAATAAGCGGGGAGTAATCTTAACTTATTGATAAATTTATATTTTATTAATCACCAGCCCATCAATTTTGAGAGATTGAGCGGCGCTCGCAGAGGTAATCACGGCAACACTTGGCGCAATTCCCACGAAATAGCGCTCGGCGACCGCCTGCAGGTCCTCAATGGTCGTAGCAAGGACTCGCTGCCTAAATGCCAAACGCTGCTCGATACCACGACCAAAAACACGATTATAGAAAGCAGCTTTGGCCTCGCCGGCAGGTGAGGCGGGTTTGTCCATCTGCGCAATAACGCCGAGTATCGCCTCTTCGAGCTGATTATCTGGATGGCGAGTAGTCAGCAGCCAATCGATAGACCTATTAAAATCGGCTAGAGTCGCATCAAGCCTCGGGTCACGGTAGCTGTAGAACCGAAAAGAGGCTGAGGATCCATCCTGGCTCGCGCCGCCTCCATAGGCGCCACCTTTCTCGCGAATCGCGCTATGCAGGAAGCCGTTACGCAGGAAGCCGGCGAGTACCTGAAGTGTTGCATGATCTTTATGATTGGAGGGCACAGTGGGGAAGGCTTGTGCGCAGAAATTTACCTGGGTCGATGTCGTCCATGCTTGCGCAACGGAGTGTCTAATGGGCTCAAGCAAGAAGCTTCCAAGCGCAGAGCCGCGCACCTGGGATTGCCACGTATGCGCGATAGGAGAGGCGAGGGTTTCCTCATACTCAGGCTCCCCGATCAATAAAAACTGTCGATCAGCTGAGGTAATTAGGGAATGCAGATCCCTAAAGCGTGACAGCAGCGCTGCGCGCTCGACAGGGGTTTTTAACTGCTCACGGAGTGCCTTCAGCTTAATCAACCCTGCGAGGCCAGCAGTTTGATGATTCATTTGCGCCGTAGGTGAATAACCGCTGCTGGCTGCACTCATGGCGAGAGAGTGTCCTGAGCCGGTAATACTGCTGAGTTTGCGCGTTGTTATTTGCTCAATCAGCTCGGTGATCCTTTGTTCCTCGTCGAAGCGCACGCCGTCTATTGTTTCTGCGAGCAGTTGGCTGAGCGCCTGATTGTTTGCACGCAGGCATTTAGAGGAAAACGTCAGCGTACCCTGTACTCTCTGCTCATCGTCTTGATGGCTTTTAATGCTGCTAAAACAGTTAATGCCGCCACACACCTGCGCCTGCCAAGCTTGGGTTTGAGCATAGTCACGCTCACCGACGCCCAGCTCGGTCACGCAGCTCGTGTATAGGGGAAGTATCTCGAGGAGGTTTTCTGGCAGCTTCGGCAGAGTATAAACAACTTGCTGATAGGCTAGCCCGTTAGTCCCTTGCCCGTAGTAAGTCAGCGTGTCGCCCGAAGCCAGTTTTCTGACTTTTGGCTGTGGCTCAGATAGCGTTTCAGGGACATCTTCTTTGCTTACTTTAGGCAGTATAGACGGGTCGTCTACGGCGCTTTGGCGTGCCTCCAATGCCTTGCTGCGCGCTACGATAGTCTCAATCTGCTCTTGCGACAGCGAACCTTTAATCGCAGCGAGTTTTTCGCGCTCTGCTAGCTCTTTTCGCTGTGCAAGCTCGAAATCCGGAGTGAGTGTGAGGGTTAGCCGATGCTTGTTGTCGAGCAGTAAAGACTGGATCAAGTTTGGGATAAAATCAGGATCAAGGACTTCGGCGCGAAGTTTCTCAAGCACTGGGTCAATGTCCATAAGTTCGATTGGGTCACCACGATGCATTGCGCTTGAGAGACCAGCGAGGATTAGTTGCAGGCCGTACGGGTAACTATCACCGGCTATCTCACGATGGCTCAACTCGAGTTGATGTAGCGCAGCGAGGATGTGTTCTTGGTCAATCCCTTTTTCGACGATTGCTTCGAGGGTTTGAATGATGAGTGCCTCTACGGCATCGGTAGTCCCTGGAGCGCAGCCCTCGAGTCCTGCCATAAAACTCATCTCTCGGTTGGAATCCTCAAGCCCGCACATGGGTGAGGGTGAGGCGCCAAGCTCGCTCGTTTCCAAGGCAGCGAGTAAAGGGCTGCCGCTATTGTCCATCAATACTGCGGTTAGTAGCTCTGCCCTGAAGAGTTCTTCGATATTGCTGCTCTTGCCTAGGAGCCAGGCCACCACCACGTGCCCTTGAGGCGCGTCTTGTGGTTCCGCAGCGAAGCTTTCTTCAACGCGAACTGGTTCGCAATATCGCACCTCATCGAGTATCTCAATTTTTTCATCGAGCAGGTCGAAACGCTTCAGCGCGAGTGTCTCGAATCGCTCCTGATGTTCATGCGCTGGAATGTTGCCAAAGGTCATGAACACCGCATTGCTGGGGTGGTAATGCGTGCGATAGAAGTCAGTGAGTTCTTCGTAGCTCAGGCTCGGAATATCTTCAGGTTCACCACCGCTGTTGTAGTG
Organism: Pseudomonadales bacterium; assembly: GCA_023254735.1. Taxonomy (GTDB): domain Bacteria; phylum Pseudomonadota; class Gammaproteobacteria; order Pseudomonadales; family Pseudohongiellaceae; genus UBA9145. The sequence continues at coordinate 40,167 of JALRKV010000131.1, forward strand.
GTAAGTCGTCGTGGGGAATAAATGTTTGCTCAAAGCCTGCCAGAGAACGCTGTTGGTCGAACTCATCGCGCCCTTCATCTCGTTGTAGACGACGCCTTTGTACTGAAGTTCGGTCGTTGGGTCATCGAGCTTGGCGAACTCAAGACGATGACCTTCCTGCGCGAAGTCCAATTCATCTAGACGAGAGAAGAACGCGGCGTCAAGATAGACCTCCAAAAGATTATTGAAATCTTTTCGGTTTTTACTGGCAAAAGGGTAGGCAGTCCAATCGCTGCTTGTGAAGGCATTCATAAACGTATTAAGTGAGCGCCGGATCATCATGAAAAAGGGATCGCGAACCGGATATTTCTCACTGCCGCACAGCGCAGTATGTTCGAGTATATGGGCAACGCCTTTGGAGTCGGTTGGAACGGTACGAAAGCCTACGAGGAAGACGTTCTCATCGTTTTCGCTCGCGAGATGGTAGTGCGCAGCGCCGGTGACACGATGCACATAGTGCTCCATGGTCAAATTCAATGAATCGATACGCTCGCTGCGTTGCCACTCGAACGCGGAGTGAGCCAGTGCGGCTTTCGCGACCTCTATAGATCCGTCCAGGGGTGGCTGTGTTGGCTTGTTCATAAAGTCTCGCTGTGGTCGGTTG
>JALRKV010000011.1 GCA_023254735.1 Pseudomonadales bacterium
AAAAGCCAACCTGTTACTATGTACTTGTCTTTTTTGTACGGGGGGTTTCCGCGATGCGTGTGTGTCCACCCCGCTGGAAAAATGCAAAGACTGCCCGTCTTAGGTTTTATGCGAATCCCGTAATTAAGTAGTTCTGTTTCGCCGCCCTCTTCAACATCATTTAAATAAAATGTCCACGTCAAAACTCTGTCTTGGTAAAAAGATGTTGTTTTTTCAGAGTGCCAAACGTGATATCCACCAGACGGCACTGTTTTTTGAATGCGGAAATGTCTTAACATAAATCTGTTATGCACAGAAATGCTCCCAAATTCATTCGCGTATTCATTCTCAACTATTGACGAAACTTTATTGATAAGTTTTTTTAGCGGATCAGCCGCATAAACTGTGTTTGTATCAAACTTCAAAACTGTTTCTGCATCCACCGTGTCATCTTTTTTTTCAAGAGGTGGCGCATTTTCACTTTGTGTTCTGCTTGATGCAAGGCCAAAACTTTTATATTTTTCAAATATTTCAATTATTCCACTGCACTCTTCTTTTGACAAAACGTTTTCATACAGTCCAACAAAATGCGGGTTTTCTGTTGGTGCTGGTTTAAGTTTGTTCTCGTGTTGCATTTTTACTTCTCCGGTTTAATGGTTTGGGTTGAACTCGCACCCTGTTACCTGACACCACTTGCATAGGGGCGTTTGATTGGGGTTCCACACATCGTTCTCAAAGCACGCCTCTAGTCTAGCTGTTCGTTCACGATAGCGCCACCATGCCGCGTCTTTTTGTTCCCGTGTCATCTGCATCTTGACCATACTGTTCTTGACAATAAACAGCAGCGCCGAAGCGAAAATCCTCAACCGTGTTTACCCTGGCTATCAACTGGAGTTTAAGATTCCTGCCAGCGGCGAGCTTGAGCAATTACGCGTGTTAAAGAACCCATTAGAGGGCTATTTGTTCACCCGCACTGGGGGGACTTATTCGGTCGACACTATCGTTAAAACCCCCGAAATTCGCCAAACCTTTAAAGTCGGCACCATCAGCGACAGCCTATTCCTCGCCGGCAAGCGCGAGCAGATTCCAGCTACAACGATTATGGAGATGGCGAATATCTTCGGCGGCGTAATCGATTTTATACTCGATCCGCGCGCAGGTGATGAGTTCAGTATCCTCTACGAGGAAAAGTATTTAGACGGGGAATTTATTGGCCACGGTGAGATCCTTGCCTCGCGTTTTGTTAACCAAGGCAAAGTCTTTACTGCGGTTAGGTATATCGATGACGAAGGCGAGGTCGGCTACTATAATCCACAAGGTGAAAGCATGCGCAAAGCTTTCCTTCGCAGCCCATTGGATGTTTTTCGGATTAGCTCTAATTTCAACCCCAGTCGCAGGCATCCTGTGCTGAATACTATCCGCGCTCACAAGGGCACAGACTACGCGGCGCCAACGGGTACACCCATTCGTGCCACTAGCGATGGTCGGGTCACGTTCTCTGGTCGCAAGGGGTCGTTTGGCAACTTGGTGATCATTAAGCATTCGGGCGGATTCGAAACCAAGTATGCCCATCTCAATAAGTTCGGCGCTTACAAAAAAGGCGCCCGCGTTCGCCAGGGCGATATCATTGGCTATGTCGGCTCGACGGGCAGCGCGACGGGACCACATCTGCACTATGAATTTTTGGTGAATGGCGTTCACCAGAATCCCCGCACGATAGTCGACAAATTACCGAAGGCGCGCTCGATCGATCCGGACCAACTCCAGAATTTCAAATCCCAGACTGCCGGCTTGGTCGACCAGTTCAATACACTAGCAGCGCAGGGTCAAAAGCGCGCGCTTTTGACCCTCGCACAATAGTCAGCCATAACGCAAAAGCCGACGCCCAGGAGGGCAAAGTGCCTGCAGCAAAACGCCTCTTTATTGGTCTGATGTCTGGCACTAGCCTCGATGGCATTGACTGCGCGATCGTCGATTTATCCTGCGACAGTCCCGCGCTTGTTGCCGCTGACTGTTTCGCACTCCCAGATGATCTTAGGCGCGATATTCTCACGCTTTGCGCGAACAAACAGGCGCCTCTTGCAGAGGTTGGCAGACTGGACATTGAGCTTGGCCGCTGCTTCGCAAAAGCGGCATCGAATACGCTCGCAAGCGTCGGCATCACAGCAGATAAGATCGAAGCCATCGGCAGCCACGGTCAAACCGTTTTTCACCAGCCAAATTCAGCCGCACCTTTTAGCCTCCAACTTGGCGACCCCAATACAATCGCCGAAAGGACCGGCATCACAACCGTCGCAGACTTTCGCCGCCGCGACATGGCAGCGGGCGGTCAAGGCGCTCCTCTTGCACCACTGCTGCATCAGCATTGTTGCGCGTCCGCGAGCGAGAATCGCGCAATCGTAAACATCGGCGGCATTGCTAACATAACGCTTCTTCTCGCGAACGGCGCAAAAATGGCGTTCGACACAGGGCCGGGCAATGTCTTAATGGATTACTGGATCGCGCAGCATAAAGACGTGCGTTTTGATGCGAATGGAGAGTGGGCAGAAAAAGGGCTTGTTAACGAAGCGCTTCTAAACGAGCTATTAAACGAGCCGTACTTAGCCCAATCTGCACCTAAAAGCACAGGCCGCGAACTATTCAATGGCACATGGCTACACGAACGACTTGACGCGATTGCGCAGAAGCCGCACCCACAAGACGTGCAAGCCACGCTTCTGGAGTTCACCGCAGCAACGCTCGCAGGAGCACTCAATACGGGACTAGGCCAAGGTGGTGTTTATCTCTGTGGCGGCGGCGCACACAACAAGGCGTTGCTTAATCGCCTACGAGCACTCATGCCTCAAAACACTGTGACCACTACGACCGAGCTCGGTATCGATCCCGATTGGCTAGAGGCGATGGCGTTTGCCTGGATGGCTCAGCAGACTCTCGATGGAATAGCTGTGACTACCGCGCCGTTTACCGGCGCGAAAACGCCGGTTTTGTTAGGAGGGATATACCCCTGCCCGACATCCACAGGAATGAATTAGATAGAGAACGAGGATCCGCATCCGCAGGTCGTCGTGGCCAGGGGATTATTGACCACGAAGCGCGAGCCCTCCAACCCTTCGAGATAATCGACTTTGGAGCCGATCAGATACTGATAGGACAGCGGGTCAACTAAGAGACTGGCACCTTTGTTTTCAATAAGGGTGTCGTCTTCGGCGACTTCCTCGTCAAACGAGAAGCCATACTGAAACCCTGAGCAACCACCGCCGGTAACAAAAACCCGCAGCTTTAGATGAGGATTGCCCTCCTCGGAAATCAGGCTTTTAACCTTCGCCGCCGCGTTGTCCGTTAAAGACATAATGGTTGGTGCTTGTGATTGAACAACAGACATCGTGATTATCTTTCGCTAGTACTACACACAAAGGAGACGAACTGTTACGTGCGGTAAATCCCGCGCGAGACGATATTGTCGCAATAACCAAGCAAAGTAGTCAAGTATAGCCGACGCTAGTCCTGCTCCGAATCTGCCGCATCGAGCTGTTCAACGGGCTTAGCACTCTCGCTGAGCCGCGGTGCTCCCCCCTCTTCGGCGGTAATATGAACAAGCTTACCGTTGACTTCTGAGCCGAGAACCATCTCAATCATATTGTAGTGAAGATCGCCTACGACAATCGCCTTGCTTGCCAGCTCAATGTGCTTCGAACAATGAACATTACCCTGCACCAAGCCATTCACCACCGCTGAGGGCGCCTTGATTTCGCCTTCGACGTTGCCTTTTTCGGCAACTCGGACTATCGAGTCGCTCGCATCCTCGGCGAAGATAGACCCGCGCACGCGGCCTTCGATGATGAGCTCGCCACTAAAATGAATATCGCCAATGACCTCGGTGTCACGAGAGATCAATGTATGTGCCGGACTGCTGCTGCGCTTTATCGACGTCTCAGCGACGCTTGTGTCTGTTTTTTTAAACATGGGTTCTCCGTTTATGAGAGCCGAGTATAAGAGCCGAGCGAATTTACGCGCGACCCACTCGCTATTTTTCATCTATATTACAACAATATTGGGGCTATTTTCCCCACTCGAACGCTTGATCGACTCTTTTCGCCACCGGCGTCTCTGCTATCGCACTGATCTCAATTCTCTCTGGCACGAAGCCGTCGGGTATGACCAACTCACCCTCGACGTTCTGAAAGTATTTAAATCGCAGGCGTATATTATCTTCATCTTGTTCCGGGGAAATCTCCCTCAGCGCAACTCGCCTCTGCTGGCCGCCCTGCCTCCCCGCGAGAGTGACATTTACATGTCCCTCTAAGTAGGTGTCTCCGTCGGCATCTTGCTGTCGCAAAACAAGCTTGTACCGCTTTGTGTTCTGTTTAGCCGTTGGCGTAAGATCGAAGCGGGAGATCATCAATCCGGTGCTATCGATTTGCTCCGAAACAACCTTGCGATAATACGCAAGGTCTGATTCGAGCTCAGCTATTCGCGCCTGAAGGTCGTTGAGCTCGCCGCTGACCTCTTGCGCGGCTCGCTGATCTACCTCGGCCTCACGCTCGGCTAGCGCAAGGCGCCGCCGCAGCTCCTCGTTCTCGATCGAGACGGCCTGTAGCATGGCGTCCAATTCACTCCGAGAATTAAGCTCTTCTCGCTGTGCATCGAATCCCTGCGTAAAGCCAAAGTAGGCTCCAGCGAGAGTTGATAGCAGAACACAAAAGGCGAGCGAGAGCGCGATTGCTAGCCGTCTGCCAGGCCTATGCGGCACCACAATCATGCGTTCCTGCTTGCTGCCTTTGACGACATTGGGCATAACTGTCTTCTCTCCGGCGCGCAGCTTTTACAGTGCTCGCTGCAATGAGTGGTTAGCGTTAGGGTAATAACGCAATTCCATGAAGCCCCGACGTTTCGGGTAGCCCGAACATCAGATTCATGTTCTGCACGGCCTGCCCCGATGCCCCTTTCACCAAGTTGTCTTCAGCCGCGATTACGATCGCCGTATGCGTCTCGGCATTGTAGCGCACCGATATCTCGCAGCGATTCGAGCCGCGCACATCGCGTGTTGCGGGAAGCTGGCCCTGGGGTAGCACTTCGACGAAAGGCTCACTGGCAAAGCGCGCCTCATAAACCCGCTGCAAGCTGTCGTTAGACGCCTCGATTCCGGGTTTCAAAGGCGCGTAGAGCGTTGCCAGAATCCCGCGAATCATCGGCGTGAGATGTGGGACAAACATGAGGCCGACATCCGATCCTGCCGCCGCCTGCAGACCCTGCTTTATCTCTGGCAAATGTCGATGTCCTTCGACTCCATAGGCCTTAATTGAGTCTGCAGATTCGCTAAAAAGACTGCCAACCGCCGCCTTGCGGCCTGCGCCACTGACGCCCGATTTTGCGTCGGCAATTAGCCTGTCGAGGCACGCCATGCCCTCCTCGAGCAGAGGTAGGAAGCCAAGCTGCACCGCGGTGGGATAACAGCCGGGCACGGCGATCAGACGCGCCTCGGCGATCGCCTCACGGTTAACCTCCGGCAGTCCATAAACGGCGTCGGGGACAAGCTCGGGGCAGGCATGCGCGACGCCGTACCACGTTTCCCACGTAGGGATATCCTTTAGGCGAAAGTCTGCAGAGAGATCGATCACTCGCGTGCCAAGTGCAAGAAGCTCTGGGACTGAGTGCATTGCGACCGCATGAGGCGTTGCAAAAAAAACAACATCGCACTCCCCAAGTGCGCGGGCATCAGGCGCACTAAACGGCAGTGCAATGTGGCCGCGCAAACTCGGAAACAAATCCGCAACCAGCGTACCTTCGAGCTCGCGCGAGGTCACGACCGAAATCTGCACATCGGTGCGGGGCGCTACCAACCTCAGTAGCTCAACGCCTGTGTAGCCAGTCGCGCCAACAATTCCTACCTTAATCACTCGATATCACCTCTAACACTGCCGCGGCAGCCTGCATTTGTGTTCTTAGCCTTTGAAGCTCAGCGTGCCATGTTACACCCGCTAGCTACCGGAGGCATAATCGAGCAGGAGAAACCTATAGTTACGAGCAAACCCTAGGGCGCGCCCTATGGTAAACTTACCTGATTGTTTGACTGCGCATTTTTGGATTCGTTGCATGAGCCTGTCACTGTATTCAGTGCGTGGCTCGACCTCTGCGCGGTCCACTAATTCTGACACTATTCGGCACCTAGAGGCTTCACGATGTTGTGGATCAAGGCTTTTCATATCATGGCAGTAATCACCTGGTTCAGCGCCATTTTTTATCTTCCCCGCCTTTTCGTCTACCACGCGATGAGCGAGGATCAGGTCAGTAAGGACCGCTTCTGCATCATGGAATCCAAATTATTTTGGGGCATTATGACGCCCTCGGCTGTGGTGACGGTTGCCCTTGGCGCATGGCTTATCGCTGGCAGCCCGAGTTACTACCTCTCAGCGCCGTGGATGCATGCAAAGCTCGGCCTAGTAGTTTTGCTTCTCATCTACCATTTCATGTGCTGGCAATTTCTCAGTCGACTCAAAACGAATAGCACCGTGCGTAGCCACAAATATTTCCGCGTGTTTAACGAAGTCCCAGTTCTTATGATGGTACCGATTGTAATCCTCGTTGTTGTCAAGCCAGTGTTTGGCGCCTAGCACCACCCAATTATCTGCAGAAACTCGACAGCTGATAATTTTGGCACTTGGTTGCTATTGGCGTGCTCAACAAGGAAAATGCACGGCTTATCCCGCTGAAAGCGACAACTTGACCCGAGCTGTCTACGGTTCGCCCGCGGGACAGCAGGCGTAGAACTTTGTCACGGCAATAGGCGTAGTGAGCAACAGAGTATCAACGCATAGCGCAGCGAGCGTGAGCGCACCTAAATTCAAGGCCCTGAAGGACCCCAGATGAACCATGTTAATTCTAAGTCACTCTTTGACGCTGCCCAGAAAGTCATTCCGGGTGGTGTAAATTCTCCTGTTCGCGCGTTTCGTAGCGTCGGTGGCAACCCTCTGTTTTTTAAAGGAGGCGAAGGGGCCTATTTGATCGACGCCGACGACAATCGTTATGTCGACTATGTTGGCGCGTGGGGTCCTTTAATCCTTGGTCACGGTAGCCCACTTGTCGTCGACGCGCTGCGCAAGCAGTTAGATCAGGGCATTGGCTACGGTGCCTCGACAGAAGCTGAAATTAACATCGCGACCAAAATCGTCGACATCGTTCCTTCGATCGAGAAAGTAAGGCTCACCACATCGGGCACTGAGGCGACGATGAGCGCGATCCGCGTAGCGCGCGGCTATACTGGGCGCGACGCCATCGTAAAATTCGAGGGCTGTTACCACGGCCACGCCGACGGCCTGCTCGTGAAGGCTGGATCAGGTGCACTCACATTGGGTGAGCCAGATTCGCTCGGCGTTCCGAAGGCCTATACAAACCTTACGCATGTGCTTCCTTACAACGATGCGCAGGCGGTCGAGGACTTTTTTAGTAAGCATGGCGATACGATCGCTTGCCTAATCGTCGAGCCTATTGCTGGCAACATGAACCTCGTGCCGCCGGTGCCAGGATTCCTCGAAACGCTGCGGGAAGTATGCGACAAACACGGCACCGTGTTGATATTCGACGAGGTGATGACTGGCTTTCGCGTGGCACGTGGGGGCGCTCAGGAAGTGTACGGCGTGACACCCGACATGACCTGTCTGGGCAAAGTTATCGGAGGCGGACTCCCCGTTGGCGCGTTTGGCGGACGCACCGATATTATGAACATGATTGCTCCACTCGGCGCGGTATATCAAGCAGGCACTTTATCGGGCAGCCCCCTCGCCGTGGCAGCCGGTATTTGCATGCTCGATGCCATTTCGCAGCCCGGCTTCTATGAAGACCTAGGTGCGCGGGCGGAGAAGCTCATGACTGGACTGAAGTCGCGGGCAGCGAAGGCGGGCATCCCCTTCACTACTAATCAGGTCGGAGGCATGTTTGGCTGTTTCTTCAGCGAGGAAGACACGGTAACTACCTTCTCTCAGGTGATGGCCTGCAATTCAGACCATTTCCAGCGCTACTTCCATCTCATGCTCGACGGCGGCGTCTATCTTGCCCCTTCGGCATTCGAGGCGGGATTCATTTCAATAGTCCACGGTGAAGCCGAGCTCGCCGCGACGCTGGCTGCTGCCGAAAACGCTTTTACCGCTCTCGCGAGCTAGCGCAGCTACCCTAAGGAAATTGCTGAATGTCTCAGGAAAAAAAATACGATGTTTATGCCGTCGGCAACGCTCTGGTCGACAAAGAGTTCGAAGTAAGCGATGCGTTCTTCGCAGCGCATGGCATCGAGAAGGGCTTGATGACTCTCGTTGAAGGCGATGAGCAAGCTAGATTAGTCGAGCTACTGATGGCAGAGCACGGTTTAAAGAAGCGCGCAGGTGGCGGCTCTGCCGCGAACACGCTCTATGCGCTGAGCCAATTCGGCGGCCGCGCCTTCTACTCCTGCAAATTGGGCAACGATGAGACAGGCGATTTCTTTTTGTCGCAGCTTGGCGACCAAAATATTGAAACCAATACTGCGAGCCAGCGAGCCGACGGCGCAAGCGGCCGCTGTGTAGTCATGATCAGCCCGGATGCAGAGCGCACGATGCACACACACCTCGGCGTATCGGGGTCAATCGATAGTTCGGACCTTGACTTAAATGCCGCTGACCAAGCGAAATACATTTACCTCGAAGGGTATTTGGTCACCTCACCAAGCGCACGCGCGGCAATTATCGAGCTGAAGGAATATGCTCAGAATCGAGGCGTCAACACGGCGATGACTTTTTCTGACCCGTCGATGCTCGAATATTTCCGCGACAATATCAACGAGGTGCTCGGCACCGGCGTTGATCTTTTGTTTTGCAACGAGAGAGAGCTAAGGCTCTGGGCGCAGACAGACGACTTTGAAACTGCATTTACCAAAGCCCAGGGCTTTGCGAAAAAGCTCGTCGTCACTCTCGGCGCCAAAGGCGCCTTGTTGTTTGATGGCCAGCGTCGCATCCCTATTGCGCCAAATGCTGTCAATGCAATCGACACGAACGGTGCTGGCGACATGTTCGCCGGCGCGTTTCTTTACGGCATCACCAATGGTATGGACTTCGAAACCGCCGGTAATTTAGCCTCCCTCGCGTCCGCAAAGGTAGTGTCCAACTTCGGACCACGCCTTACGCCCGAAGAGCATGCCGCGATACTTTCGTAGGCAGATTTGCGTGAAGGGTTTATTCGGCTTAAAAAAAAACGCGGCTAACAAGCCGCGTTTTTTTATCTGTTGATTCAGCCGCGAAGCTCATCGATAAAACTCTTCACACCGTCAAAAAATGATGTGCGCTTAGGCGACTGCTTCTTCCCTTCACCAACTTGGATAGTCTGAAATTCTTCTAAGATTTCTTTCTGACGCTTCGTTAAATGTACAGGCGTTTCAACCACAACACGGCAAAGCAGATCCCCAACGTTGCCGCCACGGACAGGCTTGATACCTTTTCCGCGCAGCCTGAAGAGCTTACCCGTTTGCGTTTCTGACGGAATCTTTAGCTTCACCCGACCGTCCAGCGTCGGAACCTCGAGTTCGCCTCCGAGCGCCGCGTCGCCAAAACTTATGGGAATTTCGCAAAACAGATCAGCGCCTTCCCGCTCGAAAATTTTATGCGGCTTTACGTTCATCTCGACATAGAGGTCGCCTGGCGGCCCGCCATGCTCACCCGCCTGACCCTCGCCAGTAAGGCGTATGCGATCACTGGTATCAACACCCGCTGGGACTTTGACCGAAAGCGTTTTATTTTCGCGAACGGCGCCGCGTCCATGGCATGTGTTACACGGATCTGTGATTTGCTTACCCGCACCCTGACATCGCGGACATGTCTGCTGCACAGAGAAAAAGCCCTGCTGCATCCGCACTTGCCCATGCCCGCCGCAGGTGGTGCAGTCGATTGGCTGCGTGCCTTTCTTTGCGCCAGAGCCGTCGCAGGTTTTACAGGCAACGGTAGTCGGAATCTGGATTTTTACCGTCGTTCCACGTACCGCGTCTTCCAAGCTTAAATCGAGGTTGTAGCGGAGATCGGCGCCCTTGCGCACATGGCTTCTGCCACCGCCGCGTCCGCCGCCAAAGATGTCGCCGAAAATATCGCCGAACATATCGCCGAAATCAGCCCCGCCAGCGCTCGTCTGACCGTCAACGCCCGCATGACCATATTGGTCATAGCGGGCGCGCTTGTCTTTGTCGGACAACACTTCGAAGGCCTCATTAGCCTCTTTGAAAATATTCTCCGCATCGGGGTTGTCTGGATTTCGGTCGGGGTGATTCTTCATCGCAACACGGCGATACGCTTTTTTAAGCGTCGCCGCGTCTGCTCCCCTCTCTACACCCAATACCTCATAGTAGTCACGTTTTGACATAAGACTCTCAGTTGTTAAGGATTACTTATCCTTTTCTTCATCCTTAACTTCTTCGAACTCGGCGTCGACGGCGTCGTCTTCTTCGCTGCCGCCAGCTGCCTGCTCTGCGCCCTCGGCTGCAGCGGCATCCGCATACATCTTTTGCGCAAGTGCTGAGGAGGCTTCTGTCAACGCAGTAGTCTTAGCCTCGATAGCCTCTTTATCGTTGCCTTTTAGCGCTTCTTCGAGTTCCGCGATCGCCGTATTGATTGCTTCTTTCTCTTCGTCGGTCGCCTTATCACCCGCTTCTTCGACAGTCTTCTTAGTCGCATGGATCATGCCGTCGGCAGTGTTGCGAACCATGACCATTTCTTCGAACTTCTTGTCGTCTGCCGAATTCGCCTCGGCGTCTTTAATCATCTTCTCGATCTCTTCGTCAGACAATCCGCTCGACGCTTTGATCACGATAGACTGCTCCTTCCCCGTCGCCTTGTCCTTGGCTGACACATTCAATATGCCGTTTGCATCGAGGTCGAATGCAACTTCGATCTGAGGCATGCCTCGCGGTGCTGGAGGAATGTCGGACAGGTCGAAGCGGCCAAGCGACTTGTTCTGCGATGCCTGCTTTCGCTCGCCCTGAACGACGTGAATTGTCACAGCGGTTTGATTGTCGTCGGCCGTTGAGAAAACCTGGGTTTTCTTCGTCGGAATAGTCGTGTTCTTTTCGATCAGAGTGCTCGCAACGCCGCCCATAGTCTCGATGCCGAGTGACAAAGGCGTCACGTCGAGAAGAAGAACGTCGGTGACGTCACCAGACAGTACCGCTGCCTGAATCGCTGCACCTACCGCTACCGCTTCGTCGGGGTTTACGTCACGACGAGGCTCTTTACCGAAAAACTCTGTCACGCGCTTCTGTACGAGAGGCATACGCGTTTGGCCACCGACGAGAATAACGTCGTCGATACCGCCGATCTGAAGATCGGCATCCGCAAGCGCGAGCTTTAGCGGCTCGAGCGTGCGCTCTACCAAGTCTTCCACGAGCGCTTCGAACTTCGCGCGCGTCAGCTTCTGAACCAAGTGCTTGGGACCACTCGCATCAGCAGTGATATAGGGCAGATTCACTTCGGTAGACTGCGAAGAAGACAGCTCTATCTTCGCCTTCTCAGCCGCTTCCTTTAAACGCTGAAGGGCCAGTGGATCGCTGTGTAAATCCATGCCTGATGATTTTTTGAATTCGTCTGCTAAGTAATCGATTAGGCGCAGGTCGAAGTCTTCACCGCCGAGGAATGTGTCACCGTTAGTCGACAGCACTTCGAAGGTGTGCTCGCCGTCGGTTTCCGCAATCTCGATTATCGAAATATCGAACGTACCACCACCGAGGTCGTAGACAGCGATTGTCGAATCGCCTGATTTCTTGTCCATACCGTAGGCAAGCGCCGCAGCTGTTGGCTCGTTGATAATGCGCTTAACGTCGAGGCCCGCTATGCGCCCCGCATCTTTAGTTGCCTGGCGTTGGGCATCGTTAAAGTAGGCTGGCACGGTAACTACCGCTTCGGTGACAGGCTCGCCCAAGAAATCTTCGGCGGTCTTTTTCATTTTTTTCAAGGTTTGCGCTGAAATCTGAGGAGGCGACATCTTCTCGCCGTTCACTTCGACCCACGCGTCTCCGTTGTCTGCCTTCACGATCTTGTAAGGCACCATTTTGATGTCTTTCTGCACGACATCGTCGCCAAACTGGCGACCAATCAGGCGCTTGATCGCAAACAACGTGTTGTTCGGGTTAGTCACTGCCTGGCGCTTAGCTGGCTGTCCAACCAAAATCTCACCATCGTTCGCGTAGGCGATGATCGAAGGCGTCGTGCGGTCGCCCTCTGCGTTCTCAATTACTTTAGCTTCGCCACCATCCATCACTGCTACGCAGGAGTTGGTAGTGCCGAGGTCGATTCCTATTATCTTACCCATCTTTATTCTCCATTAATCCGGCAGCACCGCTGGCGGTCTTTAAGTCTGTCTTGGTACTAAATATTGGCGCAAACCTTAAGAATTCAAGGCTGCAGGCGCAAAAAGTCATGCCTGCTATTTGGACACCATGACCATCGCTGGCCTGATGACTCTGCCGTGCAGTGTGTAGCCCTTTTGCATCACTGCAATCACGGAATTTGGCTCAGCGTCTGGGGTCTCTTGTATGGACATTGCTTGGTGAAGTTGCGGATCGAATGGCTCTCCGAGGGGGTCGACTGGCTCGATATTAAAGCGCTTAAAACAGTCGATGAAGCCTTTCAACGTTAACTCAACGCCCTCTTTAATCGCTTTCACTGCCTCGTCTTCGCTCGCCTCAGCAGCCGCAGAAGAACGTTCGAGATTATCCATCACCGAGAGGAGTTCGATACTGAATTTCTCTTGGCCAAACTTGTGCGCTTTTTCGATATCTTGCTCGGTGCGGCGGCGCAGGTTTTGCATTTCGGCCTGTACCCGTAATAGCTCATCCTTGGCCATCGCCGCTGCCGTTTCCGCAGCTTCGAGCTGCTCTCGCAGTAGGCTCAATTCGTCTGTCGGTTGCTCGGCGGTAGCCGCCTCAGCCGTGTCAACTTCTTGATCCGCTGTATTCTCAACATTTTCCTGATCGGGGTTCTGATCGCTCATAGCTTCCTCTCGTAATTCCCTTAGTTATTAGCTGCTTGCAGCCCATAAAGAGGCGTTCGAGGCCGTCGCTCCTAGCACCGGAGCCCCGACAACGCATTAGATTGAGCGTATATGGGGTCGCCTTTACCGCTTTCAACTCCCCCAAGCGCTTAAAGTCTGCCGGCTAGATCACGAGATTTAGTGCATACCGCACGCCCCTTCACCTATACTTCGCAGTAGTGCTTATAAAAATTTTGACCGCGGAAAATGCTCTATGCTCTTGCAGCTAGCCATCCAAAACTACGCCACCGTCGACAGCCTCGAAATAGATTTCGGCCCGGGCATGTCCGCGATTAGTGGAGAGACTGGCGCTGGCAAATCGATCATGCTCGACGGCCTAGGGCTGACTCTTGGCGACCGCGCCGACAAAAGCATTGTGCGCGGCGGTGCGAGTAAGGCGGAGATCAGCGCGCTTTTCGACATCGCCGCTATCGAGCCTGCGATCGCCTGGCTAGCCGAACACGAGCTTGCCGATGAGAACGAGCCCGACCGCTGTCTCTTGAGACGTGTTGTTGGTGAAGATGGACGATCCAAAGGCTTTATCAACGGCTCACCCGCAACACTTGGCGACATGAAAACCCTCGGCGAAATGCTGATCGATATTCACAGCCAACATGAACATCAGTCGCTCTTGCAGCGTTCGACACATCAGCGCCTGCTCGACGATTTTTGTGTCGATTCAAGCGCGGCTCATTCCCTCGCTGCGGCCTACAAGCTCTGGCACAAGAACAAGCAGTCGCTCGAGCAACTCAGTGAGCGCAGCGAAGAGGGCTCGGCGCAGATGCAACTGCTCAGCTATCAGCTGAGCGAATTAGATGAGCTCGCCCTTGGCGAGGAGGAACTCGAAAACCTCGAAGCCGAGTTCAAAAATCTGAGCAACGCTGACGAAACCATCGCCTCAGCCCAGGCCGCGCTCGACTGCTGCGCGGGCGACGGTGAGGGCAATGCTGGGGATCTTCTCGCCAAGGCGACGGGAATACTTGCGGCGCTTCAGGGCAAGGGGGCTCGATTGAGCAATGCAGCGACGCTCATCGAATCTGCTTCCATTCAGCTGGATGAAGCGATAGACGACCTACGCTATTTTGTTGATAGTTTCGAAGCCGACCCGCAGCGCCTCGACGAGGTAAACCAACGACTCAGTGATATCTACGCGCTTGCGCGTAAGCATCGTGTAAAACCCGAAGCGCTCTTAGCACTCACTGCTGAGATGCGCGCTCAGCTTGAACGCATTGAGAATAGTGACGAAGAATTGGCGCGGCTGACGGCAGCTGACTCGACGCTTCGTGCCGAGTATAGCGAAGCCGCCAAAAAGGTGAGTGAGCAGCGCAAAGCCGGCGCAGTCAAACTCGCTATGCTAGTCAACGAGCAGCTGAAGAATCTGGGCATGCCCCATGCGCGACTGGAGGTTGCCCTCACTCCCACTACCTCCGACAAACCCAGTGTAACGGGAAGCGAGACCGTTGAGTTTTTAGTAAGTACCAACCCTGGCCAAAGCGCGAAACCATTAATAAAAATTGCCTCGGGCGGCGAACTCTCGCGCATAAGCCTCGCCATTCAGGTCATCACGGCGCAGACCTCACACACGCCGAGCTTGGTATTCGACGAGGTCGACGTTGGCATTGGCGGCGGAGTTGCCAAGATCGTAGGTGAACTACTGCGCAGGCTCGGCGAGTCGAGTCAGGTACTCTGCGTGACGCATCAGGCGCAGGTTGCGGGTCAGGGTCATAGCCACTATTTTGTGAGCAAGTCGGTGCAGGCGGGAGGAGATTCAACGCTGACAAGAATCGATAAGCTTGATGAAGATAGCCGCTTAAAAGAGGTTGCGCGCATGTTAGGTGGCGATGACTGCAGCGCCGAGTCGTTGGCACATGCGAGGCAAATGATGGCAGTGCCGGCCGCCAGATCGAAGGCTAAGAAGGCCTCACCGCTAGAAGTGACGAAAAACGCGTCGAAAAACACGCCAAAGAATGTGTCAAAGAAGGCGCCAAAGAAAGCGCAGAAATAGGACTAGCGAGTAAGCTAACCCTGACAGGCCTTACAGAGCCCATATAAATAGAGGCTGTGATCGGTAATCTTAAATTCGTATTTGCGCGCAATTTTCTCTTGCTGCTCTTCGATTACCTCATCGTAAAATTCCTGCACCTGCCCACACTTATTGCAGACGATGTGATCATGATGATGCTCGGTGCTAAGCTCAAAGACCGATGTCCCACCCTCGAAGTGGTGACGGGTAACAAGCCCCGCCGCCTCAAACTGTGTAAGCACGCGGTAGACTGTGGCCAACCCCGTGTCTTCGTTGGCTTCGAGCAGCATTTTGTATACATCCTCTGCAGAGACGTGCTTGGTTTCGGAACTCTCGAGCATTTGGAGGATCTTAACCCTCGGGTGAGTTACCTTGAGTCCGGCATCGCGAAGTTCTTGATTCTCTGAGCTCATGTTTACCCTTTAGGTCTAATGGCGGCGTAATAACTGCGTTAACTCTGCAGCGCGGTTCGTGCTTGCCGCGCAACTGGGGTACCATTATGCCCCTAAGCCGGATCAACGGCAAAAAAAGGAACAACTCTCACGCTATGCGCACACAAAACTCTTTGCTCGCAGTCGCCTGTCTCTTGCTGCTTAGCGCCTGCAACAATATCGGTTCAATGGATTTTCCCGGTGTTTACAAGATTTCGATACCGCAGGGAAATATCATCACGCAGGAGATGGTGGATCAGCTACGCCCAGGAATGACAAAACGCCAAGTCATTTTTGTCATGGGGACACCGTTAATCCGCGACCCTTACCACCAGGACCGCTGGGACTATGTCTATAACTTCCAGCCGGGCGGTGGGGAGAGAGGCCAAGAGCGTCTCTCGGTTCTCTTCGAAAACGACCAGCTGGTGAGTCTAAGCGGCGACTTCGAACCGACGCCGGAAAACGGTTGCTAGAAGTTAAATCTCACTCCAAGCTCCCACGCTCGACCTGCACCTGGCGCCACTTCTTTTAGGAAGGAAGGATGCTCGCGAATTTCTTCGTCGAGTAGATTGGTGCCTCTAACAAACAACAGCGCCTCGCGATTGCCAAGATCGAAATGCCAGTCGGCGTAGGCGCTAAGCAAACTGTAACCTGGGCTAGCGAGCTCGCCGAAAGCCACGTTGTCTTGCTCTTGCACTTCTTGCCAGCGCAGCTTCGCTTGCCAGTGTACATGCGAGTGCTGCAATTCGATCCCCGCCCGCAAAGGGGGAATTCGCGGTACATCACCACTCTGGTCTAGGTCTGCCCGCACGTAATCGGCAAAGAATGCTATCTCGGTTAAGTGATCACCACTGCGGCGCAGCGGCGCGCTCAGCTGGGCTTCGAGACCCATAAAACTCGCATCCTCTTGCCTAAAACGAGAGACCATCACTTCGTCATACTCGAGTTCTGTGTTCGCGAGGTAGATGTAGTCGGCGATGTCGTTATAAAAGAAATTAAGCTCGCCAGTGAGGTCGCCCGCGTGTTTGCGCAGTCCAAATTCCAAGTTCGTCGCGCGCTCAGTCTCGGCATTGGGAAGACCGACCTCCAAGCGCTGCGTCGCAGCGTGCTGAACCATGGCCTCGAGGGGCAGCTCCGTGCAATTGCCCCGAATATTCGAATAGCGCTCGTCTATTGTCGCCGCACGTTCGGAGCGCGATAGAGAGAATATAGCGTTTGTGTCCTCGCTGAATCGCCAAAGCGCCGAGCCGCTGCCGCTCCACGTTGTGTCAGTCTGATCGCAGCTCCCTGCGACCTGATCCAGCTTCTGAGTTTCGATACGCGCGCCAGCTTCGAAAAGCCAAGATCCCGTATCTAAACTCTGCACGGTAAACAGGGCAGCGGCGCTAATATCGGTCTCTGGAATGAAGGCCTCGCTACCTAATGCCGAAAACTCACGGGTGGAGCCCTGAAACCCGACCACGCCTTGACGCCCGCCGGCTTCAACTTGGTGCAGCGCTACGCGTCCTTCCACTCCTGATTGGGTGTACCGTGTGCCGATCTCCGTGCCTTCAATCTCAACGTGCTCGTAGTCTACAATGCCGACTCGGCCGTGAACCTCGTCGAAGAAACCCGCGAGAGGCAGCTCAAATTCGAGGTCGAAGCGCTCCTGCTGCATGTCGATTAGCACATTTTCATCGGCGTGCATTTCATCGTGGTGATCTTCGTGCTCCTCATGATTGCCAACGTCGTGACCGTCATCACCATGATCTTCGTCCTCATGATGGGCATGTGAGCCTGCCGGTATGCCATATTGATTGTCGAGACGATTAAATGCGACACCGACATAACCTTCATCGAATATCCATGAGGCGCCCACTGATTGTGCGTTGGAGCGCGCGCCGGTATTGCGAACCACGCCACGACTTTCGGCGAGCTCCTCTAACGCTTCGGAATCTGCGGTATCTACCAATGCCGGGTTAAGCGCGAATCCGGGAATCTCTAAGTCATTGCTCTCGCGATAGACGCCGTCGATATGCCACGCTAGCTGCCCAACCGAGCCCTCGAGGAGCCCGACGCTGACCTGCTGATCACTCACGCTGTTGTGGCGGCTCTCCAACATCCCTTCGACGCCTTCGGTCAGTTGGGTTGGAATCCGATTGTCGATTACATTGACTACGCCGCCGATCGCCCCATTGCCATAAAGCAGCGTCGCTGGACCTCGTACCACCTCAATGCGCGTTGCTAGGGCAGGTTCCAAACTGTTTGCATGGTCGGGGCTGACCGAGGAGGCATCGATATTGCCGATCCCGCCTTGCAGGACTTGGACACGATTAGCGCTTTGCCCACGAATCACCGGCGCGCCAACGCCGGGGCCGAAACTCGCCGAGTTAATGCCAACCTGTTCGGATAGCGTTGCGCCAAGCGTTGCTCCAAGTTTTTCTCTGAGCTCTTCGCCCGCGAGGAGGTTTACGGGAAGCACGGTGTCTGCTCGGCTGCGATGCAGCGTGGCGGTTACCACGATCTTTTCGAGGCGCTCTTCGCGATGATCGAGCTCTTGTGCGTTAAGCGCAGAATGAGCGAGGCTCGCTGCTATAGCGACAGCCAAAGTTGAAAAGCTAAAACGGTTGCTGCGCGCAGCAGCATGGATATCCGCCTGCTTGGATAGCAAGCTACGAGAATAAGTCATGGTATTTCCCTAAACAAAAGAATCACTGAGATCGCTGCGGAGTAGAAACTCAGCCCGCGACAAACTAGTTCATGCTGTTTAGGAGAGAGGGGGTGCGCGCGCCTTGGAGACAGGCGGCGCTGAGCTAGCAACAGAAGATGCAGGGGAATCGAAGTTTGCCGCCACAGGCGGAAGGTCTATTACAACGCCGCTCGCGCTCACTGCCTGACCGAGCGTGCCCGTGACCAAGCAGAAGACAGAAGATTAGTAACTTCAATTGACGTATATGAGTCAGACTTTGGAACATTACAAGTTGCTCCAAACAGATTCATTAGAGGTGCTAATGCTACTGCTGCTAAAAAAGGTCAAGACGCTCTAATTTTAGAGATGGACTACTGGGCAGTTTCTTTCTTAAGAGATTTTGCTCTGCAAACTCCAGCTCAGACTGCTGACGCAGATCAGAGATTTATGGTTGCTGAGTACACTCTTGAGTCAAGAAATGAAGCAGCAAGTGGTGCTGTTTACGACTTAACAACATCATAATAATTAATCTGGTGGGGGAGAAATCCCCCATCATTCTATTAACATTTTGTTTGGTCTTTGAAGTCATTCAATGGCGGAACGAAGCAAATAAAAAGGATAAAAAATGAGAACATTAAACGATTACTTTCTAACTGCTGAGATTGAAGATGTATCTACAGCTTCATCAACATTTGTTGCAGTACCTGATGGTGGTAAAATAATTAAAATTATTACTGCTTTACAAGGTGCTATCTCTGGAGGCAATGCTGCAATTTCTTTTGAAATTGGTGGTACTGCTGTAACTGGTGGTGGCATAACTGTTGC
>JALRKV010000068.1 GCA_023254735.1 Pseudomonadales bacterium
CTACGCGCATCTCTCTGCCGATTCGCTCCGCAAAGCCTCTAACGAAGTCTCGGTCGCTGTGCCGGATCTGACCTGACTACCTAAAGCTACTTATTGAGGCTCTCCAATCCCCACCTTACTCTATTCTTTGGTATATAATTCAAGACTCATTCACCGACTGGATGGTTTGACACCGTTCGTTCGTCCAACATTTTTTGCTATCGGCAGCAGCGCGTTTTTGAGGGCTAGTAAATGATTTCAGCCAAAAGGATTTTACTGCAGGCTACGGCAGTCGCAGCGCTTATAGCCTTAGCGGGACTAGGCGCGATGAGACTCGAATTCGTGCAGGATTGGGCGATGCTTCGAGTCTTTTCCGCGACCACGTCTGATACTGATGCACCCGCTGAACCGGACGCTCTCGTTGCTTCGGTGTGCGGCTCTCGCTCACCGATTCCGGATCCTGCGCGAGCAGAAGCCTGTGTGTTGGTGCAGGCGGGCGAACGACTCTTTGTTGTCGACGTCGGCGATGGCAGTGTCGCACGTCTTCGCCAGTGGGCCATTGCGTTCGATAGAATCGAAGCGGTTATGCTTACCCACCTGCATTCGGATCATATCTCCGACCTCGCGGACATGCATCTGGCGACGTGGGTTCTGCAAGACAGACCCGCGAAGCTGCCTGTCTATGGCCCGATGGGCGTGGAGCAAGTGACTGCAGGTTTCGAAATGGCCTACGGCATCGATTACGGCCTGCGCAATGCGCACCACGGCGATTCACTCGCGCCGCTGAATGTCGCCGGCTTTGATCCGCGGCCAATCGATAACAACGCCCTGACGATAATCGATGAGGGGGACTTAAAGGTCAGCGCGTTTCTAGTCGATCATCCGCCAATCGTCCCGGCCTATGGTTATCGTTTCGACTATAAAGGGCGGTCGCTTGTTATCAGTGGCGATACCAACAAGAGCCAGGCGATGATAGACAACAGCCGCGGGGTCGACGTGCTGTTTCATGAAGCGCAGTCTAACGAAATACTCAACATCATGATCGAGGCGTCGAGGGCTAACTCGGCGGACAAACGTGCCCAGCTGTTCGAGGATATCCAAACCTATCATACGACGCCGATTGAGGCGGCCGAGGTCGCTAATGAGGCAGGGGTTAAACACTTAGTTTTTTACCACCTAACGCCTTCGCCAAGAAATTCGATTATGGCCACCCGACTTTTGCGCGGCGTAGAGGAGGTGCGTCCTGACAATTGGACGCTCTCGGTTGACGGCACAAGAGTCACTTTGCCAGTTGGCAGCGATGAAATCCTGCTTGATGAGCATAACTAAATATTTTTAGACTTCTCGTTCTGCCAAGCAGTTTTACTAATTCGATAACAGAGTGTCTCGGTGGCATCGCCCGCGACAGCGAGATTTGCGGTGTAAGCGTATTCGGCGCCGATTTTCTCTGCAGCCTTTTGCGAGCGAATATTGCTTGGCGCAATATGAAACCAAATCTCGTCGAAGGTCTCGAAGGCGTGATCCAACATGAGTGTTTTCATCGCCCTATTCCAAACACCCCCCCAGTAAAGAGAATCGAGGAAGGTAAAGCCTATCGACATAGAGCCGGGAATATCTGGTGCAGGATAGTAGCGCGAACAGCCGATGATTCGCGCCTCATGCGCGCCGCCGGTCGAATTGTCGACTGCGACGAGCGTCGTTTCTGTTGCAAGCAGAAAATCAAAATACGATTCGAAGACATCCCGCTGCCAGCGATTGTGTTTAGGATGACCTGCCCATGTTTCGGGCGAAGACGCTGCTAAATAGAGTCCTTCGAAATCTGCCTCGGCGAGAGGGCGCAGTGTGAGCAGTGCGCTGCTTAGTCTTGGTTGCGCGTTAAAGGCCATGGCACAGTCCTCGATTCACTGCGTAACGCAAAAGACGAAGCGACTCACCGATTCTTTCGACAAGAGGCATCGTCTTTTATCTCTCTAGTACGCTTACGCATAGCCCAAGAGAGGATGTCTTATTACCGGCGTACAGCTGATGCTATCCTGCGATTCTGTGCAGCGCGCAGATCTTATTGCCAGAAGGATCGCGTAGATAGGCGAGATACATTTTGCCGTTATCACCTTCGCGTATGCCAGGCGCGTCTTCACATGCACTGCCGCCGTTCGCAAGTCCAGCTGCATGCCAAGCATCACCCTGTGCTTCGTCGGCGACTGAAAAACCGATTGTGCTGCCGTTGCCGCCAGTTGCAGGCTGTTCATTGATCGGCTCTGAGATTGAGAAAATGCCCGTTGGTGCCATGTAGAAATAGCGCTTCTTGCCGGTTGGGCTCTGGTTTAACACGCCCGGGCCGTAGCCGAGAACGCCAAGTACTTCGTCGTAAAATTTCTTCGATGCTTCGATATCGGTGGCACCTAACATGATATGACTAAACATTGCTTTCCTCTCTTCTCTTTACTCTTAATGTTTCTCGGTTTCTTTTCAAAGCCTTGATAGCTCTTACTCACTCCTGGTTTGGCAGCCTTAATACTAACCTACTTGATGCTCGGCGGCAGTATCTCACGCTCAGTCGGCGACGACCGCCTCCCATCAAGCGCCGAGTTTAACGTGTATTGCCGCGGCAACCGCCAGTGCCTTCTGGGTTGCCTCGTCGGTAGTCTTAGCGCGTGCGAGGGCAACGCCCATGCGCCGCGTGCCGCTCACTTCGGGCTTGCCGAAAAGGCGAATTGCTGTGTCCGGTATTGCAGTAGCCGCATTCAGGTTACCGTAGCTTATCTGTGTACTTTCGCCTT
>JALRKV010000137.1 GCA_023254735.1 Pseudomonadales bacterium
AGAGCGTGGCGGTTCAGCGGATTCCAAGCAGTAATAGCGTGCCGTGTCGGGGTAAGAGCCAAAAAAAAACCGGCAATCTGCATCAAGGTTGCCGATTTTTTGTTAATCGGTCGATTGTTTAAGCTACTCAGTTACCTGTACGGTGATGTAATCATCGTTGTAGAGTCCGCCATCGTCCGCGCGAGCCCAGAGAACATAGGTCCCAGGCTTGTCGAAGGTCGCAGTTACTTCAATAATGCCATCTTCGGGAAGCTCAGGCGGCAGCCAGAGAGCGCCCCATGGCGAATTGGCCGAAGTTCGTGTGTCCTCCCATGGCTTAGGTAGGGGAGGGTCAAATTCAACTTGTCCTTCGCCTCGATAGACATTCCAGGAAAGAAATAAACCGTTAACCTTACCTACGGTGATCCTTGTAGGTGGACGCATCATGCGGCGCATGGCCTCACTCTCGGAAATTCTACTTTCCCTACTCGGCTTGGGTATGCCGTCGTCTAAAACCCGTGTACGGAGCACAAGGGGCTCACCAACGCGCGCAGTTCGAATCTTGTCGCCTATCACCTCGATGTCAGGTTTAACGTTTGCGCGAGATTCGGGACTGCTTGTACCTGCCCCCAAAGAGCCAGTCTCAGAGGCAATGACAATGTTATCGACCTGATAATCCGTTTTAAGCGTTGCGTAGGCTTTGCGCTCTACACCGTTTACCTTGAGTGTCCAAACCAGTTCCCGATCGCCCCAGTCTGCAGGCACGACCACCTCGAAATTGAAGCGATTGCGCCGCGGAAGAAAATGGGTCGGCTGGCCCCTATCGGCATCTCCGGGAGCAAAGAAGTTATTCTCACCCACAGGAACATCGGGTTCTTCAAGCCAATTCTCATTCATATATCCGAACATGAAGCTGAACGTGCCGTCGGGGTTTGGGCGCCAGCCTTCGTAGGCGGGTTCCACATGCTGACCCGTTTGGTAGCTCGTTTGCGCGAAGCTCGACGAGTGAAATGGGGTAAATAGTAGGGATAGTAGGAGGGTTGTTGCTAGCGAGATCAGCAGAGCTTTCGCTCTGCTGATCACTGCACTTGAGTTAACACACATGCTGTCTTGTCATCCTCGAGTTTTGTCGTATGGTCCTAGTTGGCGGCGACTTCGTTGCCTTTCACTTCGTCATCCTTGTCGGCGATTGGCGCAACAAGTGGCGCTAAACAAAGAGGACAGCCGATAACGTGATCGTTGGGTCCTAGGTTTAGCACCTGACGACGCTCCGCCATCGCTTCATGGAACTGCTCGTCTGTGAGCGTGACGCGAATACCAAGATCGATAAACATATTGGTCACAGAGCGGTTACCCGAGCCTTGCCAGTTGCGGGGATCAGGGACATTAGGGTTCGTCTCTGTGTTGTTCATGTATCCCACGATATGCAGAATCGTGCCCTTAGGCAGGATAGGTGCAGCTTGGTCAGCATAGGGGTAGCCACGAACCCAGTTGTGGTCGTAGCCCACACAAGACAGCGTCTCGATGGTGTAGCCCCAAATGGCCTCTAAGCACATGCGCTCGCCTGGCGCGTGCAGGTGAGGCTCAAAGCTTATGATTTTCGTGTGATTCTCGAGAACCGTATAGGCGTGGAGCTCCTGATCTTTGGCATTGCCTTGGATGCTGATGTCGACGCCATTACCGAGCCCGATGAACGCGTTCTGGTACTTAGGCTTGTAATCTTTATCGTGGAACCGAAAACCAACTTCGAGGTGGCCAGTCGTATCTCGGCCGTTCGAATGGAGGTGCACTGAATCCGATACGATAGCAGAACCCGCCTTGAGGAGACGGCCCGCATCTTCATCGAAGATGTCGGCGTTACGGCCTACTTCGTGCACTGGCCAAGGGATTGAGAGTCCAGGTGCTCGCTCGCCATTTTCATCGAGCATCGCGGTGCCCCAGATCATGTGGTGGAATATGTAGCGGCCACCCACTGTGCCGGCATCGGCGGTGTTGTCGACGTCATTGACTTCAACAACTTCTACAGATTTAACGTAGCGATCTTCCTCCAGACCCGTTGGGATGTAATCGATCTCGCCCCACCAATCTGGTGTTCCCGCGAGCTTGGTGACATCGTTCATCACAACCACGAGGTCGGGCTTACCTGCTTTCCATTTTAGGCTGTCGTCGAAAACGAGTGGCTTAGGTGCATCAGCGACGTCGCCTTTGGGTGTGCCGCTGCGGGCCCACGTTGAAATGGCGGCGATTTCCTCATCGCTAAGAGAGGGATCGTCTTTGTAGTCCTGAATGCCGATATTCTTTTCCATATACCAAGGCGGCATCGCACCAGCGCGGTCGCGGAGCCCTGTCTTATATTCAATAAGACCAGCGAAAGGGGCTACTTCTTCATAGGTTACCAACGGCATAGGGCCTGCGCCGCCTACGCGGTGGCAGTTCTGACAGCTGCGCTGCAGAATAGGTTCTATGTCTTTGTGGAAGGTAACTTCGTCTTGCGCCACTGCAGTGCCAGCGAATGCCATAGAGACAGTCATGGCGAGCGCGCTGAGGGCGGATTGAGCGGTGAAGTTGCGCATAATAAAGCGACTCCTAGTTGGGTTTAGAACGATTTCTTACAACAATTTTTGGTGGTTAGAGGGACACGAGGTCTCATATCTAAGCCACGTAGCTTAATAACTCTCTGAAGATAGCATTGATATGGGGGTATTTGGAAGAGGGCGCGTTGTGCCGTCGTCCTCAAACCCCACGCTCGGGACCTTTCAATAGGGCCCAGAGATTGCTGCTTGCGAATAAGCTGGCGAAAAAAACGAGTAGGGCAAGGCAGAACCACTGCAAAGCATAGGACAGGTTTTGATCGACATCGGCGCTCACCGCGGGCCAGTGCCTCACCAGTGCGCCATCTTGATCAGCCGTGAGCCTTACCTCAAACGGCCAAACCTCCTCGCCGAGGAGCTGGCTTGCTATATCGATTTCAAGATCACGCATAAAAACAGGCCATTTCGAACCGTCAATCTCGCTTTCTCGTGGTTTCCAGGCGGCGGGTGGTACGTAAATCTGAGCTGTAACCGACACGGGCCCTTCAACGGGTGCGGTGTAGATGCTCTGTCCCGGCTTATTGATGGCGCTAGTCCAGCCTCTGCTGACGAGCACGAGTTGGTTATTTGAACTGAGCCTGAACGGGGTAACGACCCCATAGCCTATCTGCGTCTGATGAAATTGCCCGAGTAGCAAAATAGTTTTGTCGTTCAGGAATTCCCCTTCGAGCGCGACATGGCGGTTTTGCAACTCAGGATTGGCTCGATTGAGGTGTCCCTGAGGGATCGACTCTATGGGCTCCGCACCGCGTTTTGACTCGTTCTCCATCACCTGCTGCGCATTGACCTTCTCGGCGGCGCGATCGAGTTGCCATAGGCCGAGGCGCCCAAATGCCAAAATAGTTAGCACCACGCAGGCAAACAGGAGCCAGTTGATGCGTACAGTGAAAACGCCGATGCTAAACTCTTTAGTCGAAATCATTTTCTTCCATTTTTACAATAAGTTAATGAGGTTTTCTCATAATTTTTTCAATTGTGCCTCGCTCACGCCTTCAATCCCTGCGAGCCCTAAAATGACCAGCAATGACGCCTGCGGTCCGAGGTGAGAATCGGTGGGGACAAACCATTCGTCTGGTGAATGCGCGCCGCCCCCCTGACCGCCGCCGTCTATCGTGATGGCCGGGATGCCAAGCGACATAGGGACATTCGAGTCGGTGCTAGAGATACTTAAGCCTCGAAATTCGACGCCAAGCTCCTCAAACGCTAAGGCAGTAAGCTGAACAAGAGGGCTGCTGCTTGGGGTCTGCCCAACGGGTCTGTCGCCGATTAACACGAAGTCGACGGTTATTTCGCCTTGATTCCAGCGAGCATTCTCTTCGGCAACCGCTTCAAGCGCGGCATCTTTCGCGCGCTGCTCGAGAAGTGCGAGCTGCTCTCGGTCGTTTGACCGCATGTCGATAGCGAATACGGCATCTGCTGCGATGGAGTTCACTGAGGTGCCCCCAGCAACGGTGCCTACAGTAAATGTCGTTTTAGGTGAGCTCGGTGTTTCGAGATCGCCGATTTTTGCAATCGCACGCCCCATTGCGTGGATAGCGCTAGCGAGACCAAAGGCGCCGAAAGAATGGCCGCCGGGCCCTTTGAATCGAAATTCGAAGCGGCGGCTGCCCGTGCCCCCATTGGTGATGCGCCCGAGTCGAACACCATCGATAGAAATAAACCCGTCTATTGAGGGATGGTCGCGGAAGATTGCCTTGATACCCCGCAAATCTCCACGGCCTTCCTCGCCGACGTTGCCGGCGAACATGATGTCGGCGTCGGTTTCAATGCCACTGTCGTTTAGAATGTCGATAACCGAGAGCATGGCGGCTAGCCCGCGGGTGTCATCGCCGATGCCAGGTGCATAGTAACGGCCGTCACGGAAACTGACCGTGGTATCGACGCCCTCCGGGAATACAGTATCTAGATGGGCGGCCACGAGAAGAAGAGGGCCGTTGCCGCTCCCTTTGCGTAGCCCAATCGCATTGCCTTCGGCGTCGATATAGGCGTCTTCTAAGCCACGCGCCTTAAGCTGCTCAAGAAAATACGCGGCACGGCGCTCTTCTTTGAATGGCGGGGCTGGAATCTCCGTAAGACGGAACTGTTCTTGAATGGCTTCGGGCTCCCTAATCTCGAGCTCTGCGAGCGCATCGACTACGCGCGGATCGGCTAGCACGGCCGCAAATCCGTTTCGCACCTCATCCTCTATTTCTATCTCCGTCTGTTGCGCCATGCTTTGCTGTGTAAGGGTGGCGGAGCCTAACGTAGCAAGGAATAGAACGCTGAGAGCAGCGCTTTTTTTCACCCGAGCTAGTGTCGACAGAAAGAGAGTCTCATTGTCGATTGCTGCAAACGAAGTTAAAGGCATAGGGGTTCTCTACTTGAATGATGCGGTTACTTATATGACTCGATTTTCGCCCGCCCGCCTGCCAGATACAATCTTCTTAAATTGATGTATCTCAGGCGAGGCGAAAGCAAGCTTAGGCGCGAAGAGGAGCGATGGCGCGATCGACAATAGAGGCGATCGTGCTCAGTATTAGGAGCCACACTGAAATCTCACCGCCGATAGCGAAGGCCGCAGCGAGCGATGCAGGCAGCCACGCAAGCGTTCCAATTGAGAAAGCGACCAGTGGGAAGAA
>JALRKV010000060.1 GCA_023254735.1 Pseudomonadales bacterium
ACGGTGTGGGTCGCGCAGCTTGTCAGCACAACTGCGGCCATTGTGAGCAGCATAGTTTTTACGTTAAGCCACTTAGGCGCGGTTGCAAGAAACGAGAAACTTGAAGCGCGCGCGATGGCGCTTAGCCTCGGACTCCTCGCCTTCATTGGTTGGTTGTTCATCACTTAAGCTCTCAATTTCTGTGTATTTCTGTATTTGTGTAGATAAAGTATCTGGGTATTTAAGATTCTCATTACCTAGGACTGTGGGCTAGAGACACCGCCGCGGGAGTTTAGTTTCCGCTATCTCCAAGACCCGTATAGTTCCGATACTCCTGCCACAGCGCCTCTCGTAACTCAGGATCTGGCTCGCTCATCGCCGCCTCGCGGAGCTGGCGTGCAACGACGTCGTCGTCGCGGCCACTAGGAATGTCCTCGGGCGGCGGGAATGTCTCGGTATTTTGCGAGCCCGGCATGGGCGGTGCCTGCGTTGCTACCTGAGGCAGTCCGTTCGCACCCGGCGCGCCGAGAATCTGCGGCATTTGCCCGCCACCACCTGCGCCGCTTTCCGCACCCGGCTGGTCGCCCGCACCTGCCTCATTGCTTTCGGCCTGAGCCCGCTCGCGTTCGCCGAGAATGAAGCCATCGAAGGTTTCGTAGCCGCGGCGCAGCTGTTCGTCGAGAATCGCCGCCTGCTCCGAGGTCGTCATCGCGCCAGTGCCGCGTGGCGCTTGGCCCGCACCGACAGCCCCCGCTCCCGAATCCGCGGTGTCTGCGGAGCCGTTCGTCGAACTTCTCCCACTTAATATGCCATCTGGCAGAGTATCTAGACTGTAATCACCACTTGGCGAGCCCAAAACGGACGAACCTGACCCCGATTGCCCACTTTGCGTCCCTAAGTCACCTGTCGAGGTGTCTCTCGTTACTGCTCCTGAGGGCCCTGCGGCACCAGCAGTGTCGGCGCCTGCGCTTGGCCCGTCGTCACCCGGCAGGCCGCCACGGTTTGGCAGACCCGCGCTGACGCTTGGCATGGCGCCCGATTGCCCGCCGCTAGACTGGGATCCGGCGGCTGTGTTCGACGCGCTGGCGTCGCCGCGTGACCCGGCGGGCATGCCGGCAGACGAGCTAGACGAGGCGCTCGAAGACGAACTAGAAGACGAGCTCGATGAGCTAGACGGCATGGATGGTTGCGACGACGAGCGTGACGACGAAGCAGACGGCATCGACGGTTGCGACGACGACTGCGAGGACGACGGCATCGAAGGCGATGACGGCATGCTAGAAGAGCTGCTCGACGAACTAGGGCTGCTTGGCGATGGCATAGACGCCGAGGACGACGAACTCTGGCTTTGCGACTGACAGGCGGCAACGAGGAGCCCAAGACTTAGCAGTAGGCTCGTGCGCACGCCCGCTCGAAGGCGACTGACGTTTGTGGATTGCGCTGCTCGTTTCATAATACTGTCCTTGGCTTTAAAAGCTCAGTGTAGCGTGTCTAGGGCTTTTATATCTCGCCCAAGCTGAAGAGGGGCTTAATACCAGTATTGATATCTAAACACATGACCCTCGGAGCGCTGCGGGACTCCATCGATGATGATCGGTCTGAAATAAGAGTTTCGCACCATCCGCCGCAGTCGGCTCAGCTGATCTTTGTTGTCTTCAGTCTCTGCGGAGATTACCCGCACATCTCTAACAATACCTGAGTCATTTACATCAAAGATAATGTCGGCGTAGTCAGAATCAAGGGGTTCTTCGCTTTGCAAAAGCGCGTTGATCTCATGGAGCTTGTTCTCCTCACCAACGAAGCTCGGCATCGGCACAATGCGACCAAAATAGGCTTTGTGCAGCGCATCCGCATTTGGTTGATTCCCAAGCAGGCGCCACGCATTGCCGTACTGTTCCTCGGCGGCGCGGCGGCGGCCAAAGATCAGATACCAGTCGGCGAGATTGGTGAATGCATCGGCGAGGGCGAGCACATCGTCCCGCTTGTCGAGTTCGTAGCGCAGAATTTCAGTAAGTGCCTGCGCACCGCTTGC
The DNA here is from genome assembly GCA_023254735.1 of Pseudomonadales bacterium. GTDB lineage: Bacteria > Pseudomonadota > Gammaproteobacteria > Pseudomonadales > Pseudohongiellaceae > UBA9145. The sequence goes on from JALRKV010000060.1 coordinate 2,012, forward strand.
GTATCCCTTGGATTCATATTGCTTGGTTTCGCCGAGGTGGACGCGGTTGATTGCAAGTTCGTTGCGAAATTGAGGGCTTCCTAGCTCTGCCATCATTTCTGGATTGCGCGACAACAGGTATGACGAATTGGCGATGCCGCGCAGGTAGGTGACAAACCGTTCGTCCTGCCGACCGAAATGGGTTTTCACCATACTTGCAGCTGCGTTCCAGAACATCAGCGCATTGTTGAGACGCATACCAAGCGCCTCACCATGCCCCAGATGAAACGCGCGTAAATTCCACTCGGCGATGCTGCTTAGCACTGGAATGAGACGAGGATCGCTAGTGCCATAGGCGCGGCGCTGAATGTAATAAAGGTATTCGAAGGTGAGATCGGCGTCCTGCCACTGGTTTAGCGCAAGATAGCTCTGGATTTTGCTTTCGACAGCAGGCACCTGCTCGATTGCATGGAGGCCGAGGTTAATGCGATTAATATGTACCGCTCGGTCGAATATCTCTATCGCCTCTTCGTGCGAGCCTTGCTGCTGCATAAGCGTGCCGAGCGAGTAGAGCTCCTCGACTAGGTCGCTATTCCACACGCCCCCTTCGCCCTCGAGGTCGGCGATTACGGCGTTGTAGTTATTAATAGCTTCAAGCCGCGCGATTGCCTCTGCCGACTCCTCTGCCATAGCCTGCGCGAGCGCCGCTTCGCTGTCGAGAGAGGCGATTTCGTTGATCGGGGCTTGAATCGACTGGTTCGCCAATCGAGAGCCTACGCCGCCGCGAATGAGCGGGGAGCGACCCGCTATCGAATAGTCGCGCGCCGGGTTCTGAAAACTGCGCTTAAGTGTCCACAGCCGCGTCGCACTCGAAAGACTCGTGGCAAGATCGACGGGGATATTTTTGGGGAACGGACTCGCCATGATGAGCGGCGTCGGTGGGCCTAAGAATTTTAGCGACGACAGTGCGCGAATCTTAACCGGCGCGGCCTCGCCCTGCCCGTCGGTGAGTTGCCCTTCGGTGAGTGTCCCGTCGACAGCTTGCGCAGCGTCTGAGGTTAGCGCTTGCTGCCGGTTTGTGTCGTCCGACTTCTCGATGGTTGCAAGGCTTTCGCTGTTTGCCTCTGCCTCTGCGGCGCCAGACTCTTGTGCAGTCGTAAAACCTGCACTTGTTGCGAAAAACAGGCTCAGTGCTAGGGCGAGCTGCTGGCTTGAGCGTTTGCAAGGTTCAAAAGCGGCCTCTGCCCTTCGCGAGAAGGACAGCGCTACAGCTAATAGTCTTGCGCATTGGTTCAGCATGGGGGTCGTCTTACCCTGCCTCGTGGTTGATAACTATTTCCCAGACGATTGAGTTTACGATCTCCCATGGCGCTGAGATCAGCGAGCGCCTGTCGATTTATCACTCGTTTTCCTCAGTCTTTTATACACTTAGGGGTATTCGCTGTAAACGACAGCCTCAGCGTTTGCTCAGCTCGATATTGCCGAGCGCGTCGCGTTTTGCGCACCACCCCGGTGCAACGAACGTAGTTGCGGCTAGCTCGACGATCACCAGCGGGCCCTCGTGTTCGCGATCACCGAGCGCGTCGCGATGAATGCTTGGGTAGACGCTAGAGTCAGCAGGGCTGACCTGCGAAGAGGCCGATTTATTGCCCACGTTTGCGGTGTTCTCGGCGGCGTTCGAAGGGGCATTTACGGCAACACGCGGTAAAACAATCTCGGCGCCTCGCGCCGTTACTGTGACGCGCAGATTCACCAGTTCGAGCTCAGTGTCGTGATCATAGCCATAGCGCTGTCGGTGCAGTGCAACAAACGCCTGCTTTGCCTTAAGGCGCGACTCCCACGGCACGTTGAGCGTGTACGACTGGCCTTTGTAGCGCAGATCGACACTCGGCGATGCCGTCAGCGGCGCCTGAGCGCCCTCGGCGGTGAGTTCGGCAAGACCCTGCGCACTCAATTCGGCGAGCCCGCGTTCGATTTCGGCGTCGCTAAGCGACGCAAGCAGCGCAGTGGCCGTGCGCGAATGCTGACGTCCGGGCTGCGCGACTATCATGCCGAGCGCCGACAGGACCCCGCCATGCACCGGCACCAATGCGCGCGTCATATTCATCGCCTCCGCAAGCGCGCAAACGTGAAGGCCGCCGGCGCCGCCGAAGCTGGTCAGCGTAAACTCCTTCGGGTCGTAGCCCCGATTTACCGAGATTAGCCTGATCGCCCCGGCGATCTGCTCGTTGGCCACGGCAAGCACGCCCTCGGCTGCCGTTTTGGCATCGACGCCCATCGCATCGCCAAGTGCCTCGAGCGCGCGCATTGCGGCGTCTCTGTCGAGCTTGAGTCCACCGGCGAGGGTCGTCTCCGCTGAAATTCTGCCGAGCACCACATGCGCATCGGTGACCGTGACTTCCGTGCCGCCCTGCCCGTAGCACACAGGACCAGGAGACGCGCCGGCGGAGCGCGGCCCAACCTGCAGCATACCGCCCGAGTCCAGCGCAGCTATCGAGCCACCGCCCGCGCCGAGTGTGTGCA
>JALRKV010000065.1 GCA_023254735.1 Pseudomonadales bacterium
ACGGAGCGACAAGTCGCTGCTTTACGCCAACAGTTGGCATTTAGTGACGATACTTTTGTCGTCGACTATGCCATGACCTACGGTCAACCGAGTATTCAACATCAGTTAGATGCGTTTCGGGCCCAAGGGATCGAGCACGGCTAAGTAACGCGCCGCGGCATCGGGCGGAGAAATACCCGCGAGGCGCTCGAAATACGCCGCCGTAGTTTCGTTCAGTCTAATGGGCGAAGGCCAGTCGGCGACCGCGGCCATCGCCTTGGCGAGTCTCACCACTGGGTTTGTTTGCAGGGGAACAGAGCCGTGCCCCGCAACACCGGTCGCCGTGAGGTTTATCTGATAGGGAATCTTTTCGACGCTCTGAATACCCGCATACTGCACCTCGCGGTTCACGCGCGCCACCGAGCCGCCTTCGGCTAAACAAAACTCGGACTCGATTTTATCGAAATGCTCGTTAATCATGAATTCGATGCCGAATTCGGTCGCGCCCTCTTCACCCGATTCGGCGAGGAAGATCACGTCGCGGTCGAGTTTGATGCCCTGACGCTTTAGCTCAAGCATAACCATAAGGCCGGCCGCGAGATTGTCTTTGTCGTCAACCGCGCCGCGTCCGTAAACATAGCCGCCGTCGACGGTTGCGCTAAACGGCGGGAAAGTCCACTTAGCGGGATCCACATTAACCGTGTCGGTATGCGCCATAATAAGCAATGGCTCTTTGCTGCCGTTGCCTTTTAAGCGAGTCACCACGTTGGGGCGCTCGTCGTTGTTGGCAAGCATTTCTACCTCAAAGCCCTCGGCTTCGAGTACGTCACGAAGGTATTCTGCAGCGGGGAGTTCGCGGCCGGGCGGATCGGAGGTGTCAAATTGGAGAAGCGCGCGGAAGTGGCGCAGGGTTTCTTCGTTGATCGCGTCCCAGTCTTGCTGGGCGACGGCCTGCGAAGTCAGGCCCAATGTGATGGCCGATGCCAGCGCGGCGCTGGAAAAAATTCGATTTTTTATGCGCATAATTACCTCGGAGTAAGCTTTGAGGTTTACTTTACCGCAAAGCGCTTCGGAGGCAATAGCAGATTGCGCCATTCGGCTTATCGAGTATTGATCGACGAAACCGAATGGCGCGTGGGGAGATGCCTTAGAGATCGAACCTCAGGTCTACATAGTAGAAGCGGCCGAGGTCTGAGTGCTGGTCGGCAAAGTAGCCGAAGCTGTCGTCGGCAAGCGGTGCGCGCTCGTCGGTGACGTTGTTGGCGCCAAAGCGAATGCGGCTATCGATGCTTCCGAGAAGCTCGAAGTCGTAGTCAACCGAGACATTCACAGTCGTCATCGAAGGGATTGCCCATTCGCGGCCGTCCGAGAGTACTTGGAAAAAATCGCCGTTGCGCAGCGCCGTTGCGTTTGCGCCCCAGTCGCCTTTATCCCAGCTCGCGCGAACCGTGTCTTTACGGTCGGCGTTGCCGTTCTGACGCACGAGGCTCGAGAAGCCTACGACCGGCAGAGACTCAGGAAGCGTGCCCGCGGCTTTTGCGTTTACTAACTCCGAGGCGAGCCCGCCGGCTTCTTGGTCATAAGTATCGAGGAACGAGCCGACATAGCGGACGCTAAACGAGCCGAGTGACGAATCGACTTCGTAGTAGATACCGATATCATAGCCTTCGACAGTACGCGTATCGAGGTTCGCATAATTGTCTTCGACTCGTGCTACGTCACCAAACGGACATAGGCCGGCTGCCGCAAACAGCGGGAGCGCATCTTGGTTAATGGCTGTGTCACGTATTACTGCTGGGTTGGTGGTAACAGCCGAGCAGTTGCTCGCTCCTGAACTCAGACGTCGCAGCAGGTCCAGCGCGATGTGATTCTCTTCGCCAAACAGGCCTATCGTGTTGTCTTTCTCGATGCGCCAGCGATCGTAAGTGAGCGTGAGTCCTTCGATCGGCTCGATCACTAAACCGATTGACGTATTGTCCGAAGTTTCCGGCTGCAGCAGTGCGCTACCTTGGGCAGTGCGCTGAACGCCGTAGGAACAGTCGAGAACACTTTCGGTTGGGTCAACAAACAAACAGCTAGGATCGTTTGTTGTATTTGACCGCGCGACGAGCGCTTCGTTAATCGTCACGAGATTTGGCGCGCGGAAGGCTTCCGACCAAGAACCTCGAATCAGCACAGGCTCGATCACGCGATAGCCGAACGCAACTTTACCCACGGTAGTTGAGCCTACGTCGGAAAAGTCTTCGTAACGAACCGCCATCTGTACGTCGAGATTATCGAGAACGGGCACGGCAAGCTCTGTGAAGAGCGACGTTACCTGTCTATCCCCTGCGCTACTCGCGCTCGGGCTCGAATTCATCACGTCTGAAACATAGGGAAAAGTATTGCCCGAAGAATCCACGAAAGGAATCGTGCCGTTCAGACGCGGATCGCGGATATCCGAGAAGGATTCGTCTCGGTATTCGACGCCCGCTAAAAATCCTATGCCGCCAGCTGGCAGTTCAAAAACATTTGGGTTCGAGACTTTAAAGTCGACCATCGTGAGCTCTTGCTCGTTAAGGCGTACGACGTCTACCAGTGCCCGCTCGATATTGCTTCCAGTTGTTGGTGCAAAAGGATTAAAGCCAGCCGATGTCGTATCGTTCAGCGCTTCTTGTAGCAGTGAGTTGCTGACTCGATTGTGCGTCGTATCGTTGCGATCAGAACGCGACCAGGTATAGGCGCCCTCCCAATCCCATTCGGCTATTGATCCGCGCAGTCCGCCTACGAAGCGATAGGTGTCACCATCAACGTCGACGATGCGTGGCACCTGTGCGACGCGGTAATTGTCGAGTTCGAGCTGCAGGCCCGAACATGGCACGCCCGTGCCGATAACGCTATCGGGCAACCGATTAGGCGAGCCGCAGACACCGAACGGGTTGTAGTAAGCGTCGGCAGCGATACGAAGTTTGCCCACCGCCGAGCTCGGAGTTGAAGGATGGCGAATGGTGTTTGTATCAGAGTAGTACCAGGTAAACTCAGAGAACGCCTCGATGCCGTTATCAAAATTATGGTTGGCATACGCATAAAAATTAGAGCGCGCGAGTTCTGAATAGAGATCTCGGTTTTCGTTTAAGTTGTAGCGATAAGTGCCCTGCCCGTCGACCGCGCCGCACACCTGATCGTTGATGCTGTATTGGCACTGCGGACTGCCAGCAGGATAGGTCTCGAACTCGCCCGCGCTGTCGGTGACTTTTCCACTAATACCATACCTAGAAACGCTTGGGCGGATATCGTACTGACCGTAGGCGGAGTTCGCGCTGTCGTTACGGAAAATCGTACCTGCAAACTCAGTATCGGCAACGAGAGATGAATAGTCGCTGTTGGCCCAACGCGGGTCGTCTTGCGAATTGACGCGGTCGCGCTCGTAGTAGTTGAAGAAAGCACCGACCTGGGTCGCGCCGTCGTTCAACGCGGTACCCCACTGAAGGGTGAAGCGCTCGTCTTGACGACCGATGCTCTCGTAGGCGTCGCTGCGAAGATTGACGCGGAAGCCTTCGAAATCATTCTTAAGAACGTAGTTAACAACCCCCGCAACGGCATCGGCGCCGTAAATAGCCGATGCGCCCTCGCGTAAGACTTCTGCTCGGCGCAGGCCAGTTACAGGTAACGACTGAACGTTCACTGTGTTGACCGGCACGAAACTGCCACCAACCTCTTCGGTCTGATAGGCCGCCGAGTTAACCATGCGGCGTCCGTTGAGCAGCACGAGTGTGTTGCCCGTGCCGAGGTTGCGTAAATTGAATGCGCCAATGTCGCCACGTGCCGAGTTAACGCCACCTGAAATATTCTCAGACTCACTAAAAAAGTTTTGTCCCTGCTCAGCCATAAACTCGAGAAGCTCGTCGCCTGAGTTTACGCCGAGTGCTTCTATGTCCTGCTCGCTTAGTACAGACACCGGCAACACTTCGCTTATCTGTGCGCCGCGAATCTGCGAGCCGACCACGACAATCTCGTCGATTGTGTCGTCTTGCGCTAGCAGTGCCACTGGCGTTAATGCCGTAGCGAGGCTTATTGCTTGCGCGAGTAGCTTCCTTTGATTGTTAGATTTCAAATTACTTCCCCTTGTCTTTCGCTTTCTAATAATTTGACTTCTAACGAGAGAGATTCTTTCTGCTTTCGCATTGGAAAAACGTCACCGATGAAGCCGTGATTGCACAAAACACTGCGTTAGAAATATTAGACAAGGAAAGTTTTCGGCGATCATTAAAAATAATCGCAAAAAT
>JALRKV010000069.1 GCA_023254735.1 Pseudomonadales bacterium
TTGTAATGCCCTGCAGCGCCTCGGCAAGCGCGGGCAGGCCGTCGCCAGTTGTCGCAGATACCTCGAGCACGGGGTAGTCTAATCTCCGGTAGATCTCGAGCATCGCGGCGAGCCGATCGGGGTCTTCGCATTGGCTCTTAAGGTCGCTTTTGTTGAGGATCAGCATCGGCTGCAGGCCGAGGGTCTCGATAGCAACAAGGTAGCGGTCGATGAGATTTGCCATCGGCATCGGCGTGGGGGCAAGCACCACGAGCACGACGTCGATATTTGCCGCCATGGGCTTTACCACGCCGCCGAAGACCGGCCGCGCAAATACGCTACGGCGTTCGCCGAGCGCGAGCACGACGCCGACGCCGTCGTCCCCTGCCTCCCACACGACGCGGTCGCCGGTGACGAGCGCGGGCAAATTAGCACGCTGGTGGCAGCGCACGATGCCACCGCCGTCCAGTGGCTCGATATCGAGCTGTTTTCCGTAGTGGCTTATCACGACTCCGTTGACGCGGGCGTCGAGGGTCGCGGCATCCTGCGCCGCGTTGCCAAGCTCGCGCCCCTGATTTTTAGCGATGCGGCCTAGCTGCTGCTTACTGAGTCGTCGTTTGGTCAAGTGTGGCTCTCGGGGTAGTCGCGTATAGAGTCGCGTGTAGTCGGGTATAGAGTGGCGTAAGGTAACCGCTTCGCAGATGCACGGGATTATTGCATATTCCCCCGTTTAAGGCTTTGTTACACTTACGTTCCAACAAAGGTAAACCAATGAACAAAGCCAAGAATTTAGTTTGGATCGATCTCGAGATGACTGGGCTGCTGCCCGCGAGCGATCGCATTATTGAGATCGCGACCATCGTCACCGACGAGAATCTCAACCTCATCGCCGAAGGCCCAGTGCTCGCGATCAAACAGAGCGATGCGGCACTCGACGCGATGGACGAGTGGAATCAGACCCACCACGGACGCTCTGGGCTTATCGAGCGCGTGAAGGCAAGCACGATCGACGAGGCCGAGGCCACGCGTCAGACACTCGCCTTTCTCGCCGAGTACTCCGAGCCAAAGGCCTCGCCCCTTTGCGGTAACAGCATCTGCCAAGACCGCCGCTTTATGGCCAACTACATGCCCGAACTCGAGGCGTTCTTTCACTACCGCAACCTCGACGTGAGCACACTCAAGGAGCTCGCCGCTCGCTGGAAACCGGAAATCATGGGTGGGCTCACCAAAAAAGCGACGCATCAGGCGCTGGATGATATTCGCGAATCGATCGAAGAGCTTAGGTATTACCGCGAGCACTTTATTGCCCTGTAGCGTGCAACGCCGCGGTCTTTGTTCGCTCTTTTGATTTATAAGTAAGCGTTAACTAACCTGCTTATGCCTGTTTAAAGACCACTCAACATGCTCTCTCACGAGCGCCGACGGATGCTCAGCTCGGGCATTAAGCGCGGCGAGCGTCGCCTCGGTGGTTGGCGCATTGCCCAAGCCGACCGCAATATTGCGCAGCCAGCACTCGTAGCCGATGCGCCGAATGGGCGAGCCTTCGGTGTTCGCCAAAAACTCCTCTTCGCTCCAGGCAAATAGCGCGACGAGCGATTCGGCGTCGAGCCGGTTGCGCGGCGAAAAATCCTGCTCCTTGGACACCTCGGTAAATTTATTCCACGGGCATACCAGCTGACAGTCGTCGCAGCCGAACACCCGATTACCCATCGCCGCCCGAAACTCCTCGGGAATGGCGGTGCGAAGCTCGATAGTGAGGTACGAGATGCACCTGCGCGCATCGAGCTGATTCGGCGCCACAAAGGCATTGGTGGGGCATACGTCAATACAGGCGTGGCAGGTGCCGCAGTGCGGCTGATCGGGCGTGTCGATGGGCAGCGGCAGATCGGTGAACAGCTCGCCGAGGAAAAACCACGAGCCTGCGTTTTTGTTGATTAGCATCGTGTTCTTGCCAATCCACCCGAGCCCCGATTTCTCCGACAGCGCCCGCTCAAGCACGGGCGCGCTGTCCACAAACGCCCGATAACCGATTGGCCCCGCCTTCTCTTGGATTTTATCGGCGAGCTTTTGCAGGCGCTTTCTCAGCACCTTGTGGTAATCGCGCCCACGCGCGTAGC
>JALRKV010000082.1 GCA_023254735.1 Pseudomonadales bacterium
CGAGAACATCGCCGCGCAAGTCCAAGCCGTGGCATCCAACTACAGCCACATCTTGTTCCCAGCGACAGCAACAGGCAAAAACGCAGCCCCTCGGGTGGCTGCAGCACTGGACGTCGCACAAATCAGCGAGATCACGAAAGTGGTGGCTCCTGATACGTTTGAGCGTCTACTAGAAGAATTGAAGAAGTCGGCACGTAAATGTGAGCTTCGCGCTAAGCTTATTCCGGAGACCCAGTCATATCCTGCGCAATTGCCGGTCAGTGCAAAAGCTTCTGAGATAGCCGAACTCATACGCAACAATCAAGTGGTGGTGGTAGCTGGGGATACCGGATCTGGAAAGACGACCCAGTTGCCGAAAATTTGCTTAGAGGCGGGATTGGGTCGGCGCGGAATGATCGGGCACACGCAACCTCGACGGCTCGCAGCACTGTCCGTAGCTACACGGATAGCGGACGAATTGGGTCCTATCGCTGGTCGTGGCGTAGGCTCACAAGTCCGTTTTGACGATCGAAGCGGACCCGAAACATTCCTAAAGCTGATGACCGACGGTATTCTCTTAGCCGAGATACAGGCTGATCGCTACCTAAGTAAATATGAAGCAATAATAATTGACGAGGCGCATGAGCGCTCACTTAATATTGATTTTTTGCTTGGGTTTCTTCGAGGTCTTATTCGTAAAAGACGCGATCTAAAAATCATCATTACCTCAGCGACGATAGATGTAGAGAAATTCTCAGCGCATTTTGGTGACGCACCTATTGTCGCGGTCGAAGGTCGGACCTTTCCTGTCGAGGTGCGCTACAAGCCTGTGTTGCAGCCGGAAGAGGCTTCGCGTAGCGAGGATCCTCAAGCCGAAGCAATCATTTCGGCTATTAAAGAAATCCTACACCACGATAGATCTAACAATAAAAACACCGGTGATATCCTTGTCTTTCTGCCTACAGAACGAGAGATACGTGACACCGCAACGAGTTTGCGTAAGGCAAAACTCGGTGACCTCGAGATCCTTCCGTTGTACGGCAGATTGCAGCATGCCGAGCAAGCGAGAATATTTTCCGCGCATAAAACCCGACGTGTTGTGCTTGCAACGAATGTCGCCGAAACATCAATTACCGTTCCAGGAATTAACTACGTCGTCGATACGGGCACAGCTAGGATTAGTCGCTACAGCCTGCAGAGCAAAGTACAGCGATTGCCGGTCGAAGCCATCTCACAGGCAAGTGCGAATCAGCGAAAAGGTCGATGTGGGCGTATCGCGAACGGGATCTGTATACGCTTATATTCAGAACAAGATTTCGATTCGCGGCCACTGTATACCGATCCCGAAATACAGCGCACCAATCTTGCTGCGGTAATTCTAAAAATGCTGCAGCTTAAGCTGGGCGATGTTGAAAATTTCCCATTTATTGAAATGCCCGAAACCAAGGCGATCAACGAAGGGCATAAACTTCTGATCGAGCTTAACGCCATCACTGCGGGCAAGGCTCTTACCTCAATTGGCCGGCAGATGGCTGCACTACCAATAGATCCGCGCTACGCAAGGATGCTTCTTGAGTCCAATAAACTCAATTGTTTGCGGGAAGTTTTGATCATTGTAAGCGGTCTAAGTATTCAAGATCCACGCGAGAGCAACAGCGAGAACAAACAGGTCGCAATTGAAAGGCAGGCTGAGTACAAACATGTAGATTCGGATTTCCTGTCATTAGTGAAGCTCTGGGATGCTTATGAAGCATTGAGGCAGGGATCAACGCAGGCTGTGCTGCGCAAGTACTGTAAAAAACAATTTTTGTCCTTCATGCGCATGCGGGAGTGGAGGGAGGTTCATCGACAGCTACTGCTGGCCTGTCAGGGCCTAGGGTTTAGGGTAAATGATGAGGAGGCGGAATACGCCTGCATTCATAAAAGCTTGATCGCAGGTTCATTGAATCAAATAGCGCGAAAAACAGATGAGCGCAGCTTTGTCGGCACGCGAAACAAAAAATTCTCCTTGTTTGGCGCCTCCGTGTTAGCGCGATCGAATACGAAGTGGATTATGACAGGAGAGCAAATAGAAACGTCACAGGTTTTCGCGACACAGGCGGCTAAGATTCAGCCCGAATGGGTTGAAGAGGTTGCAATGCACCTAGTTAAGCGTGAGTCCTTCGATCCACACTGGAGTCGAAAGCGACAGGAAGTCATGGCTTATGAGAAGGTGCATTTATTTGGGCTCACCCTCGTCGAACGGGCTTTGGTGCGTTTCGCACCTATCGATCCGGCGGCTGCGAGAGCGCTCTTTATAAGACATGGGCTCGTCGGTCAGCAGGTGTCGAGCGAGATTGAATTCGTCAAGCACAATCAGCGCTTGCTCGAGCGTCTAGAGAAACTTGAAGACAAACTGAGGCGGCCGGATATACTCGCGAGCGAATCTTCGCAAACAGACTTTTTTGAGCGCGTAATCCCCGAGGAAGTAAACTCACTCAGAACGTTAAAGAACTGGCTTGCCTCTATAAATGACCGGAAAGGTGATTGTTTGAAGCTCAGCGAGAAAGATCTTCTGGCTGACCAAGGTGATGACCTAAGTTTTGCAGATTTTCC
>JALRKV010000097.1 GCA_023254735.1 Pseudomonadales bacterium
CGGCGGGCCCGTGGGTGACTGTGGTCTTACCGGACGTAAGATAATCGTCGACACCTACGGCGGCATGGCAAGACACGGCGGCGGCGCATTCTCGGGCAAAGATCCTTCAAAAGTCGATCGCTCGGCAGCCTATGTTGCACGTTATGTGGCAAAGAATATCGTTGCCGCAGGAATCGCAGAGCGCTGCGAGATTCAGCTCTCTTATGCGATTGGCGTCGCTGAGCCGACTTCAATAAGCGTCGAGACGTTTGGCACAGGAAAAATCTCGAACACCGAAATCGTCAAGATTATTCGCGAGCACTTCGAGTTACGACCAAAGGGTTTGATCAAAATGCTCGACCTAATCCGGCCGATCTATCGAAACACCGCAGCCTATGGACACTTTGGCCGCGAAGACCTCGAGCTTAGCTGGGAGAAAACGGACAAGGCCGCAGCGTTAAAAGCGGCGGCGGGAATCTAAATTACAAGGCATCGAATCATCGCGTTAGCGCGTACTTCACAACCATGGTTCGATGCTGTTAATCACAAAACGAATCACGAAACGAATCAAAACGAATTGAAATTACGGAGCAAGACATGAGCACAGCAGCAGCAACGCCAATTAACGACGTAGCAAAAAACGACTACAAAGTAGCCGACATTTCACTCGCCGATTTCGGTCGTCGTGAAATCACACTCGCCGAAGCAGAAATGCCCGCGCTCATGACACTGCGCAAGAAATACGCCGCAGAACGTCCGCTCGCCGGCGCGAAGATCATCGGCTGTATCCACATGACTGTACAAACCGCCGTGCTAATCGAAACACTCGTCGAGCTCGGCGCCGAAGTGCGTTGGTCGTCGTGCAATATCTTCTCGACACAAGACCACGCCGCTGCGTGCATCGCTGCATCGGGTATTGCGGTTTACGCGTGGAAGGGTCAGACAAACGAAGAGGGTGAGTGGTGCATCGAGCAGACAATCCTCAAAGACGGCAAGCCATGGGATTGCAACATGATCTTGGACGACGGTGGCGATCTCACCGGTATGATTCATACTAAATACCCAGAGATGCTTGCGAAAATTCACGGCATTACCGAAGAAACCACGACGGGCGTGCATCGCCTTATGGAAATGATGGAAGCGGGCGAGCTCAAAGTTCCTGCGATCAATGTCAACGACTCGGTGACTAAGTCTAAGAACGACAACAAATACGGCTGTCGTCACAGCTTAAACGACGGCATCAAGCGCGGCACTGACATGTTGCTGTCGGGCAAGAAAGCGCTCGTTATCGGTTACGGCGACGTCGGCAAAGGCTCGGTGCAGAGCCTAAGCCAAGAGGGCATGATCGTGAAGGTTGCCGAAATCGATCCTATCTGCGCGATGCAAGCGTGCATGGACGGCTACGAAGTTGTGTCGCCTTATATCGACGGCATTAACACGCGTAGCGCCGAAGGCATTAACACTGAACTGCTGTCTAAGATGGACCTCATCGTTACTACGACCGGCAACGTGAACGTGTGCGATAAGTTTATGCTCGCTGCAGCAAAAGCGGGCTCGGTTATCTGCAATATCGGCCATTTCGACAACGAAATCGACACGCAGTTCATGCGCGACAACTGGCACTGGGAAGAGGTGAAGCCACAGGTTCACAAGATCTTCCGCAGCGGTCCCGAGAATCAAGACGACTACTTGATTCTTCTGTCCGAAGGTCGATTGATCAATCTGGGTAACGCAACAGGTCATCCTTCACGCATTATGGATGGCTCGTTCGCTAACCAGGTGCTCGCGCAGATGCGTATGTTCTCAGAGAAGTTTGCCGATCAGTCCGAAGAGTTTAAGAAGAACAACATCACCGTAACCGTGTTGCCAAAAGAGCTCGACGAAGAAGTTGCGGCGCTGATGGTGAAGGGTTTTGGTGGCGTGATGACTAAGCTTACCGAAGATCAGGCGAAATACATCAACGTTAAAGTCACGGGTCCTTTCAAGCCCGAAAGCTATAAGTACTAAGCCTCGAAGATTAAATCGAAAGCTTACAATACTTGATCAAGTGAAGGCGCCGAATTCGGCGCCTTCTCGTTAGAATGGATTCATTATGAGCACAGACACGAGTCATTTCAGTATCGAATTTTTCCCGCCGCGTACACCCGCTGGCGAAGAGAAGCTCGATGCTGTGCACGCCGAACTCAGCAAACTAGGTCCCGAGTTTTTTTCGGTAACCTACGGCGCCGGGGGTTCGACGCGCGAGGGTACTAAGCGTGCAGTGACGCGGTTTCGCGAAGCGGGCTCGCGCGTCGCGCCACACTTGTCGTTTGGCGGTAGCGACGAAGGCGAAATACTCGCGCTTCTTCACGACTACAAAGAGGCCGGAATCGATCGCCTCGTGTGCCTGCGCGGCGATGCGCCCTCGGGCATGGGTTCGGCCTCACTCTATCGCTATGCCAATGAGCTAGTTGAGTTTGTACGCAAGGAAACCGGCGATCACTTTACGATCGACGTAGCGTGCTACCCCGAGGTGCATCCGCAGTCGCGGTCGGTCGAAAGTGATCTCGAATTTTTTAAAGCGAAAGTTGATGCCGGCGCTGATTCGGCTATCACGCAATATTTTTATAATGCCGATGCCTATTTTGGTTTCGTCGACGACTGCGCGCGCGCCGGAATCAACATCCCTATCGTGCCGGGCATTATGCCAATTACAAACTATGCAAACCTCGCGCGCTTCAGTGCAGCGTGCGGCGCTGAGATTCCTCGCTGGTTGACCAAACGCCTCGAGTTTTTGGAGCACGACGATCAGGCGCTGCGCGATTTCGGATTGGAGGTTGTTACCGACCTGTGTGAGCAATTGCTCGCTGGCGGCGCACCGGGGTTGCATTTCTATTCGATGAACCAGGCCGACAGCGTTACGCGCCTTTGGCAAAATTTAGTCGAAGATTAACGCCGTGAGAATCTCGCGCCTGCATATCACACAGACACTCGTCGCCGGCGCGGAGTTATCGCTGCCCGCCGACACCGCGCATTATCTCGGCACGGTGCTCCGCGCGCGCGAGGGCGATGCCGTGAGAGTATTTAATGCGGCAGACGGCGAGTTCGACGCGGTAGTCAGCAAAAGCAAAAAGGGCAATGTCGATGTGATTCTCGGCGAGTGTGTGCGCGTGCCCGAGCAGGCATCGGCGCTTACTCTGCATCTTGCGCTGGGTCTGTCGCGCGGCGACCGCATGGACTACGCGATTCAAAAAGCCACCGAGTTGGGTGTCACCGAAATCACGCCGCTGTTCACCGAACACGGCGAAGTGCGACTCAAGCCTGACAGGCTGGAAAACAAGCTTCGTCATTTCGAAAAGATCGCGATTAATGCTGCTGAACAGTGCGGGCGTCTTGACGTGCCAGCAATCAATACACCGCTTTCGTTGGACACGTTTTTGGCGCAGGAAACTAACGCCACACGCTTGCTGCTCGAGCCGGGCGGCGAGCAACGCCTAACGGCGTCGCAAGCACTTACCGATATTCAATTGTTGATCGGCCCAGAAGGCGGCTTCAGCGAGCAAGAGGTTGCACAGGCGCGCGCCTCGAATTGCGAAATCATGCGTTTGGGCCCACGCGTGCTGCGCACCGAAACCGCCCCTGTCGCCGCGTTGGCGATCCTCCAGTATTTGTTCGGCGACCTGTCATAAAAAAGGCCCCGGAGGGGCCTTTTTTCTTAACGGGGTCTGACCCCTTATTTCGTGAACTCTGGGTAGGCTTCCATTCCACACTCGGACTGGTCGACACCCTGCTCTTCCTCTTCTTCGCTTACTCGGATTCCCATCACCGCTTTGATGGCAAACCAGGCCGCGATGCTGGTTGCGAATACCCAGCCAAAGATGACGAGTGTACCAACGAGTTGACCCATGAACGTTGCATCGGGATCCGACAGAAGCACCGCGAAAATACCGAAGATGCCAACCGTTCCGTGAACCGAGATTGCGCCGACGGGATCGTCGATCTTGAGTTTGTCGAGGCCGATGATGCTGAATACAACCAACGCACCACCCATCGCGCCGATGATTGTGGCGAGTAGGGGGCTAGGATCGGCGGGCTCTGCAGTAATTGCCACAAGTCCGGCGAGCGCGCCGTTGAGTGCCATCGTAAGGTCGGCTTTACCGAACAGAATGCGTGCAACAAACAGGGCTGCAATCAAACCACCGGCTGCGGCAGCATTCGTGTTCAAGAAGACGTTTGCCACTTCGTTCGCAACACCCACGCCGCCAAGCTTCAGTGTCGAACCACCGTTAAAGCCGAACCAGCCCATCCAGAGAATGAATGTGCCGAGCGTAGCCATCGGCAGGTTTGCGCCAGGAATCGCCTGCGCCGCACCAGTTTTCGCGTTGTATTTACCCTTACGAGCGCCGAGTAGCAGAACACCTGCGAGTGCTGCAGAAGCGCCTGCGAGGTGCACGATGCCCGATCCGGCGTAGTCGCTATAGCTCAGCGCGCCGATGAAAGGTACGTCTTTGCCGCCCCAAGTCCAGCCGCCCTCGATAGGGTAGATAAACCCTGTCATCACTACGGCGAAGGCTAAGAATGCCCAGAGCTTCATGCGCTCGGCGACGGCGCCCGACACGATCGACATCGCGGTGGCTACAAACACTACCTGGAAGAAGAAGTCCGATGCGCCGGAGTAAACCGCGCCGCCGTCGAAGCCTTCCTCGGCAGAATCTAACAGCACCTGCGCGATCGCAGCGTCATCCATCTGCGCAACTGTAGTAACGCCGGATAAGAAATAGCCGCCGTCGTACATAAACTGATAGCCGCAGACGAGATACATCGTGCAGGCGATCGCAAAAAGTGCGACGTTTTTAGTGAGAATCTCTGTTGTGTTTTTAGACCGAACGAGTCCCGCCTCGAGCATGGCGAATCCTGCCGCCATCCACATGACTAAAGCACCGGATAATAGAAAATAAAATGTATCGAGGGCGTAGG
>JALRKV010000107.1 GCA_023254735.1 Pseudomonadales bacterium
CATGTGATCGCCGATGCCGGCCACTTTCTCCAGAACACCCATGGCAATGAGATTGCAGAGCGAATACTCACTTGTCTAGAAAGCGAGGCGGTCGGACACTAACCACAAAGAAGTAAATGGCGGTGATAAAGTTACGCCGTATTTTTTATAAGAACTGGCGCCATCGACTTGTTTGTCGTTGTCGTACTGTAGACTCCGAGGGTCTCGTTCGTGGATGCGATTGAGGCCTGACAATAGGAGTATGTAGTAGTGAATAGGATTAGGTTTCTCGGTTCTTTTTCGATAGTAAAACTGCTTTTAATTGCCGCAATCGGCCCTACGTTTACTAGCTGCGCGTCAACTGGCACCGACCCCCTCGAGGGATTCAATCGCAAGATGGCATCGTTCAATACGGGCTTCGATACCATCGTGCTTAAGCCTGCCGCTCAGGGTTACAGCAGAGTGTTGCCGACGCCTGTGCAGGCTGCAGTCGGGAATGCGTTTGCTAATCTCTCCGACCCATGGACAGCCATGAATCAACTTCTGCAGGGACGAGTAAAGCTTGCTGCAAGCGACACTGGGCGATTTTTGGTCAACTCCACCGTCGGTGTCGGTGGCCTTTTCGATGTTGCGACGCCCCTCGGTCTAACGCGCCACCAGGAAGATATCGAGCAGACGCTTGGCGTCTGGGGGTTGCCTCAAGGGCCTTACATCGTGCTGCCGCTGCTTGGACCATCGAGCGGGAGAGGGCTGGTAAGTCAGTACTTCGGGATCTTCGGTCAGGATATCGCCCAGCCTCTGCGCTATGTTGATAATGTGCCTGTGAGAAACTCCTTATTCTTCACACAGCTAGTTTCAATGCGCGCTGGTTTGCTCTCCATGCCCGCGATTCCGCCGCAGATGGATCGTTACACGTTAATGCGCGATTTCTATTTGCGAGGGCGCGAGCAGCAGCTCGGGTTGTAAGCGACATCTAAATAGAGAGCTCAAGCCTGACTTCTGGTCGGGTCTCTCAAAAGCGGTGCTCGCGCAAGCTCTCTCAGGTCGCAACTATTGGTGCAGAACATAGTTGTTCGTAGCTCAAGCTCAAACTGTCTCAAGGTGTCGATAACGTGATCAGTGCTCGTCAGAGCTGGGGCGAGAAGCGGTTTGGCAATGCCGGCAAGCGAGGCACCGATGCGCAAACATTTTGCGACGTGCAGTCCGTTTCTTATTCCTCCGGACGCGATGAGGGAGAGGGGTAAACCAAGTTCGGAAATTTTCGTGACTGCGGTGACAGTATCAATTCCCCAATCTGCAAAAATGGACTCATCTCCGTGAGCCCGGTCGTGCTCTATCTGAGCCCAGCTTGTTCCTCCCGAGCCCGCGACATCAATCCAATCGATGCCTATTTCCGAGAGCATCTTGGCCGTCGTTGGCCCGATGCCATGACCAACCTCTTTTACCAGCACGGGGACTGGTGACTTGGCGCATAGCTGAATAAGTGCGTCCACGATTCCGCGCCAGTCGCGATCCCCGCCCATCTGAACTGCCTCCTGCATCGGATTAAGGTGAATATACAGCGCGTCCGCCTCAGCGATATCGATACATCGCAGTGCGTTATCGACACCAGAAGGTCCTCGGAGTTGTGCTGCGCCCAAATTGGCGAGTATGGGTATATTCGGAGCATGGCGGCGTAATTGGAAAGATTTGGCTTGGCCGTGATCCTCGAGTGCGATCCTCATTGATCCAAGGCTGAAGGCAACGCCCGTTGCCTCGGCTGCCTCAGCAAGGTGGATATTCATGCGATCGGCTTGCGCTATTCCGCCACTCATAGATGAGATGACAATAGGCAGAGACAACCGATAACCGAGAAAGTCAGAATCGCAGGAGATTTCATCCATATTTAAATCGGGTATTGCATAGGGCTCGAAGCGCACCGAGTCAAAAGTGCTAAGCGCTGGCCTTTGCACGCTCTCTTTCGCAGCAATGACCAGATGATCCGATTTTCGAGTCTCTATTGTTTCAGGCATAGTGCCCTCTTTAAGTGGGTGAGGATGACTAAGCGGTGATTCGCCAAGAAAAAAAACGTTTAGGCAGCAATATATCAACAATAATCATATGCGGCAGGGTTAGCGCGAAAAGGATTGCGAATACTGCTGAGAGCAGCGGGGCGATCGCATCAGCTAAGTTATCGAAAAAGGCGAAGGCGAGAATCACCAACACCCAAGCGCACACCGTATTTACCCAGAAGCTCTTGTTAGGTTTGGTGGCAGGAGTGCCTATATGCTCTGAGGCCTTGAGATAGTGAGGCGTTGAATGCAAAAGACAGAAAAAGAGAGAAAATGTGAGAAGTGGGTTAAGAAAATTATGCAGTGCATAGTATGCCGCGAAACCAAAGAGAACACCGACTTTCTTGAGAGAAGTACCGAAACAAACTGTGCAGACAAATGAGAGCAGCCAAAGCGACACAGCAGGAAAACCGTAAGCTGCGATGGCGACGGTATTTGCATTAAGCGCAGTAAAAAGTGGCTCGACGGTTGACCAGTGAACCCAGGGCAAAAAAACGGAGACCGCACCGCCTTGGAACAAAATATTCGCTGTCTTTAGAAAATTATTGTGCACATCTACAACGGATAATCTGAAAGGATCTGCGCGGCCGAAGTGTCCAGCAGTGATAAGTAAAAAGAAGAGCAAGGTTGCTGTTGGCAACATTATCCAGAGAAAGAGACCAAAAGCGGTAAAACCCAAGTAAAAACAAAGGAAACGCATCAGTTTAGGCTGTGAGTCGCTGTGTTTTACGAGTTCCCAATCAAGCGCTCCGTGAGGTATCCCGAAAAGGATGACACCGAGAATCGCAAGGATGTCGATCGTGCTAATTGTCATTTTTTAGTACTGCGCGAATGAAGGGGTATTTCGGCAACGTCGTTATAATACGGAGCGCATCCACGGCAGTGAAGTTGTCCGTCATGAAACCCGCGAAGCGGTCGCCAGATAGGCCACGTGTCATTGCTGCAAAAATACTGAGTCCAATTTGAGGTTCTCGATTAAGCACTCGAAGGAAAATTCTATCCATCCATGCAGAAAGCTTACTGTAGGGTGAGCAGGAAACAGAAGAATAGTCATTTTCGTACGTAAGCCCGCTTAATTGCCTCTGAAGCCCACTAAGCGCATAGCCCGAACAGGGACGAGCGGAACCGGAGGCAAGTCCTATCGGATTTCCAGCGAACAGTGGCACGACGTCACCCATGGGCAGGCAACCGCTTTCGTCATAGAGAACCATGTCCTCATTGAAAGCTTCCCCCGAGCTTTTAACAAGCCATTCAATAGCCATACTGCGCAGCGCCTCATAGGGCACTGTGGTGCGAGCAAAGATTGTAGCCTCTATTAGTGTAGTCTCTTCTGTCAGCGGGAGAATGTAGGTAAAAGCAAGTGCACCGTCAAATCGCTGTGGAAGAGTGAAATCCATTAATTTTGGACGCGTTAATTCACCTTTCAGATATTTCGTGTGTACGACTATACCGAAAAACTGTTGAACGAGTGTATTGCTGCCAAATTGTGGTGGTCGTGAATCGAACAAGTTGGCTGCTATAAGTTTTGAGTCCTTGGTGGTTACTTCGAAACAATTATCGACCGCTTGAGAGCGATCGACCGGTTCGGCTATCCGAGTAAAATTTTCAGACTCAGAAAGACGCAATTCAAGTGCTTTTTTGAGTGATTGACCGTTGAGTGCTTCGTATAGAAACTCGTTTCCGTGATGCGTTTGTACGTGGTTATTAAAAGAAAATTCCCATTGGTCCCATGAGTTGATTATGTGATCGGCGTATTGGGTCGGTTTGTCTTTGTGACGCCACGTGCAGATCGTTTGCACTCGGTTGTCCACAGGGCCAACCAGGGTGACTTCCTCTCCTCGGTTTACGAGAGACTCACACAGCATCAGACCTGAGATACCGGCCCCAACTACAACATTCTTTGAATGGAATGTGTTCACCGGTGAACCCCCGGTAATTGGTCAAGCTCGGTGTGTAGGGATTGCTCATGCACTAAACGACTTGAGGAAGGGTAAGCTTTTAGCAGAAGCAAAAAACAGTAGGGCAAAGAGCTCAAAATAATCCACGTTTTGCGGAGGGGCGACACGACCGCGCGACGCCCAGACCAGTCGACGCGCCTTCGCAGAATCTCGTTACCGATCTCAGAGTAAACCCGCGCCATGATGTAAATACAGGGACGAACAATCCTTGGCAGATAGGGAAGCCCCGCTAATCCGGAGCGGTAATAACGATTGCTCAGAGTGATAACGGAAACGATGCTGGCCTTTACTTTGTCAGTGCAATTAGAACGCGCTATTGATTCGACAGGCGCTTCGCAGGGTATATAGCGCCGGCCGCGCTTGGCATCCTCCAATACATCTCTAGAAATATTAGTCAGTTGCATCGCTATGCCGAGATCTATTGCGTGGTAAGTTGCGACCTCGCTTTTACTCTGCATTAATTCTGCCATGATAATCCCAACAGTCCCAGCAACTGCGTAAGAATATCGAAGCAGCTCGCGGTCATGCGTGAAGTGCGCCTTGATGAGATCAGACTGTATGCCTTCAATCAGTGCCACACATGCGGCTAAAGAGCGAGTGTTCGAACGAACGCGGTTGAACAGAGATTGCTGCCATTCTTCGAAGAGCGTTAAACAGTCGCTTTCTCGACTAAAAAAAAGCCTGAGTGATTCAAGTTTTCTTTCATTGCCTACTTGGTAGTCATCGGCCAGATCGTCAGCGATTCGACAGAAGGCATATAAATCGGTTGCTTTCTCGGCACTCGCCTTAGGTAGGAAAAAGGAGGCAAGCCAGAATGTTCTTCCATTCTCTCGCAGAATGGTTTGAGCCATTTCTTGCTTTTTGGCGCTCAATTTATGCGGTCTCGACTAATTCACTAGAGAGTTTCTTCAAGTAGTCATCGATGAGCACGTCAGTGACTTTAGCTGAGCTTACGACTCCCGGTAAACCAGCGCCAGGGTGAGTGCCGGCCCCGACAAAGAAAAGATTGTCGACCTTAGGGTCTTGGTTCCGAAACCGAAAATAGGCTGATTGCGAGAACAAAGGTGCAATCGAGAAACCTGCGCCCCAGAGACTTTTATAGTTTGTTTCAAAATCTGCGGGTGTCATATAAAAATCAGAGACTATGCATTTCTCGAGCCCTGGAAGTATTGTCGAACTTAAGGACTTAACGATCCTATCTCTAAGCAGTGGCCCTTCCGTTTCCCAATCGGTTCCAGATTGAAGGTTTGGCACGGGGCACAAAACGTAAAAGCTGTCGCAGCCCGACGGTGCGAAACTCGGATCCGTCGCGGTGGGGCGGTGCACGTAAAGTGAGAAGTCGTCTGTGGCAACTTTGCGCTCGAAAATATCTTTTAGCAGTTCCTTATGTCGAGCACCCAGCCATATAGTATGGTGCGCAACCTCGGGGAATTGCTTTTGGGTTCCGAAATACAGCACATAAAGACCCATAGAGTATTGTGTTACCGCTTTCGGCTTCATTCCCAATGGCCGAGGTAGCTTCTCATTGAATAGATTCTCATAAGCGAACGCAGGATCGCCGTTAAATATAACCATGTCTGCGTCAAGCACGACGCCGGCCGTGCTTCTAACACCTTCTACTTTCCGGCGATCGTTATTGATGATGATTTCTTCAACGTCGAAACCGGTGATTATCTCAATACCGACTTCGCGCATTAGGCGCGTTAGACCTTCTACCAGCTTCCCTGTGCCACCCATAATAAAATGAATGCCCCATTTGCGTTCGAGGTAGTGTATGAGAGCGTAGATGGATGTCGTCGAATAGGGGTTGCCGCCCACTAGAAGTGGATGAATCGAGAACACTTTCTGTAAATAGGGATTCTTGATGTAGCTTGCCACGAAGCGGTACACGGTCTGATAGCTTTTTAATCTGATCAGCTGGGGAAGCAGCTTGATCATCTCTAGCGGGGAAGTGAACGGCTTCGCAGAGAGTTGTTCGAAGCCGATTTTAAAAATTGCTTCCGACATAGCCAACAGCTTTTTGTAGCCAGGAACGTCGTTAGGCTCGAATTTTGCAATCTCTGCGTACGTGTGTTCGATATCCCCTCGATAGCTGAACTTTCTCTCATCCTCGAATACGAAGTCGTACCACGTTTCGAGCTCAACTTGCTTATAATAGTTAGCCGAAGATTTTCCAAAAAGCTCGAAGAGCTCGTCGAATAGGAAGGGCGCAGTTATAACGGTTGGCCCTGCGTCATGCTTGAATCCATCTTTTTCAAATGTCTGAGCGCGACCACCTAGCGTGTCCAATCGCTCAACGAGTGTTACTTGTAGGCCTTTCGCCCTTGCCCTTAAAGCGCTTGCGATGCCGCCAAAACCGCTACCAATGACAATTGCGTGCCCAGTTGAATTCATAATAAGTGATCCAGCTCCGTTAGAGAGAAGAGAGTTTTCTGTAGCTTCCGTGTAACCAAAAATCGAAGGGCTGCAAGATTTGCTTGTTCTTGTTGCTAAGGGAATTAAGTATATGCTGGGACCGAAGAAGCTTGTCGCTTAGTGATTGCTTAGTTGATTCCATACTGTCCGATAACAGAACTTGCTCCCACCAAAAATTAAGCCTTGCATCGTTCTCTTCGAATTTCCGACCATATCTGCTTTTAGCAAAAAGCTTTTTGTCTAACTCTGGCAATTTTTCATAGAACTTTGCTATCACAGCATTAGGTCTGAGTTCTCTGAGGTCAGATGCAGGAGCGATTGTCTGTTTTCCCAGATTTATATTCTGAATATCGTTCATCATTTGGAAGGCAACAGAAGTAAGTGAGAAGTACTGCGAGACTAACTGAGATTCTGCATCGTGCCAGCCAACAGGGTTAAGTCCTAACACTGGGAGGCTAATGAGGGGAGTTGTTTTCCCCTCGACTAACTTTTCATAGGCAGTCCAAGTCGGGTACGAGAGGGTAGAAAACTCGGCAGCTTGTCCAGCAGACAGCCTTAGGATCGCAATGTTGTGTGCGGGTAGCGTGTGTCGTAGAGACTGATCTTCTGACAGTAAAAGGCTGCTCAGGGCAATTATTGCGTCGCCGAGGCAGATTGCGATTTCTTTTCCATACATCTCAGCGACCGACGTTATTCCTCTTCGCTCAGAGTCGTCATCGCATACATCGTCATGAACAAGTGAGGCATTGTGCAGGAGTTCCACGCTTGTCGCCCACCGTATGCAGCTTTCCTCACTTAGTCCATTGGCCTGGCTGGCTCTGAGCGCTAGATTCGCTCGCAGCATCTTTCCGTTTTTTTTGAAATGATGGTCAAAAGCTGACCGGAGAGGCTCTTCTAGATGCCTTCTGCAGTTATTTATTTTCTCTGAAATAGAATCTAAGTTTTGGAAATATAGAAGATTATCGGATAGACCTTTTCTTCGGGTCTGAATTTCTGCGGTAGCGGCGATCGTGTTCATAGCGACTCCGTGTAATTTTTGTTTTAATCTACTACGAGGTGATATTGATAAAAGTTCAATTTAATCGAATTATAAATTGATCTTGATTTTTATCTCAGACGTTATCTCCGAAACCGGTTAATAGAAAAGTATAAACCGGAAACCTAATATTAAAAGGGAGATCCCCATGAAATATGCTTTTGCTAAGAAAAGTGGCGCGTTAATGTCACTGCTAATCGTAGGGCAAACAACACTGGCCGCGTCTGGTGACTCAGGAATGCTCCAGTCTGGTGATTTTGTAGGATATTCGTTCTGGTTAATTTCAATGGCGCTTGCGGCATCAACCATCTTCTTTCTCATGGAAGCATTGAGAATGGGTGGAAAGTGGGCGACATCGTTGACGGTGAGTGCTTTGGTAACATTTATTGCTGCCTTCCACTACTTCTATATGAGAGATGTTTGGGTCACGACTGGCAATACGCCGACAGACTTCAGATATATCGACTGGTTGTTGACCGTTCCACTTCTAATGATTGAGTTCTATCTGATCCTTGCAGCAATCGCCAAGGTTTCTGGAGGAATTTTCTGGCGACTGTTGATAGGCACCCTGGTGATGCTCATCCCCGGTTACATGGGAGAAGCAGGTTATATCAATGCCACGATAGGTTTCGCTATTGGTATGATCGGTTGGGCATACATCCTTTTCGAAATCTTTGCCGGTGAAGCTAGTAAAGTTGCAGCAGCTCAGGCTCCGCCAGCCGTGCAAAAATCCTACAGCCTCATGAAATGGACTGTAACGATTGGTTGGGCTATCTACCCTATCGGATACTTCCTCGGCTACTTGGCGGGTGGTACAGATGTGGGAACATTGAACATAGTCTACAATCTAGCGGATGTGCTCAATAAGATCGCATTCGGACTATTCATTTGGTACGCAGCTAACGAAGATACTGCAGCACACGCAAATCGATAGATTTTCGATTACGACAAAATAAAAAAGGGGCTTCGAAGCCCCTTTTTTTATGGCGCCATATTAGTTACTAAAGGTATCAAATGAGAATCCTGAAGAGGCTTTTTTATATGCTCATTGTGCTTCTAATGTTCGCAAGCGTGTTTTTATTTGAAGGAGACATTCCGGCGGCCGAGGTCGACGCGAAATACAGTAACGCCGAGTCGCAGTTTTTGGTCATGGAAAACGGTGCGCGTGTGCATTACCGCGATCAAGGGAAAGAGGATGGTTTGCCAATCGTACTCGTCCACGGCGCGATGGCCTCCCTGCACACATGGGAGCCCTGGGTTGAGATACTTGGCGAGCGTTATCGCATAATAACCCTCGACCTTCCGGCGCATGGTTTAACGGGAGCGGTGCCGAGCGGGGAATACGACGCTGATGCGTTCACAAAGACGATTGATGCGGTGGTGGACGAAGCGGGACTGGATACCTTCGTGCTTGGCGGCAATTCGATGGGCGGCGGGGCAACGTGGCGCTACGCGCTTGCGCATCCGCAGCGTGTGTCGGCTATGGTGCTGGTTGATTCGGTGCCACCGGCGAGTTGGCAAGGCAGCGGCGAAGAGTCGGAGGCGCGAAGATCGGGTCCGGTGGGGTTTAGTCTTCTGAGGCAGGGTTGGTTTAGAGCGATTGCGGGCGCGTTGGATCCGGCGCCCCTGATAGGGCAAGGACTTCGAGCGGCCTATAACGATTCACCTGTTGTGACCGAGGATCTGATCGATCGCTATTACGAGCTGGTTATGCGAGAGGGCACCCGCGCCGCGATATTGGGACGGACAGGTTCTTATGGTGCGGCCGAGGCTGAGTCTTTTAACTTAAGTCTGCTAACCCAACCAACACTTGTCATCTGGGGTGCGCAAGACTCGGTGATACCCGTGTCGGCGGTGGAAATATTCGAGGCCACGTTACCTAATGTCAGAACGGTAATTTTTGACGATCTTGGCCACATACCGATGGAGGAAGATCCGAAAAGAACGGCAGCGGCGGTTGTGGCTTTTATCGATTCGCTGTGAGTCAATCGCCGCGGCAGACCTCTCTAAAGCCGGCGGCAACAAACGGAATCATTCTATTGTAAGCGGCATCGAAGTCAGAGGATTGGCATGCACCATCCGAAAGGCGGTCGATTCTGCCAGTTTGTGCAAGCGTTAACGCCAGTGCGCCGGAAACATAGTGATAGCACCAGTGAATGTCCTCGATTTTGGCCCCGGGCAGAACTTGTTCTAGCGCATCGATAAATTCTTTTACATGAATGTCGAACGCGGTTGGCATGAGAATCTCATTCCAAACTGGCGAAGTCATGACATAGGACAACAAGGCCATATAGTTGCGCCAGCCGGGATCATTGCTTTCTTGCGCGAGTTTGAGCGGCAGTAGGAAGGCCTCAATAATCTGTTCGAGAGTCTGCTTCTCACCGTTAGACTGCGCTTGGCTAGCCAGAAGGACTTCCCGCCGAGAGGCGCTAAGAATCTCGGCGCGACGGCGAAAAACAGCCTTGAAAAGATCTTCTTTTTTCCCGAAATGGTAGCTTGCAAGCGCGACGTCGACCTTCGCCTTGGTAGCGATCTGACGAATCGTTACGCCGTCGTAACCGTGCCGCGCGAACAGTTCCTCTGCCGCATTTAAAATTCGTTCGCTTTTAGTTGGTGTATTCATCTTGGGTAAATCCGTTTGACTGACTTGGCAAGCGTTCAAGGCAGATTGAATATTCAACATTTGTTGAATATAGTGGAGGCCGAGCAAATTAAGCAATAGCTGAGGTGCATACTAGCCTATGTCTGCTGAAAGTTTTAAATACTTGATCACGGGTGGTTATGTGGTCCTCGTGTATGCGCTGTCGTGGATAGGCATGCGTCGAACCAAAGAGTTCGCTGGTTTTTCGATCGGCAACAAAGATATGAGTCCTTATCTGATCGGAGTTACCTTGGCGGCATCGATAGCCTCTACTGCAACGTTCGTTATCAATCCGGGATTTGTCTATGTTCACGGTTTGTCGGCTTACCTGCATTATGGCCTTGCGGGCTCTGCCGGAACGATCGCCGCCTTTCTCACCTTGTCCCGTGGCTTTTTGCGGGTGGGTGAGGCAAATCGCGCTCTGACGCTGCCAGACTGGATTTTTCATCGTTATCAAAATCGCCGCTTTAGCCAGTATTTCGCGTTCATAAACTTGCTATCGATAACGTTTGTTGTGCTGATCCTTGTCGGCTGCAGTCTGATCATGACGAGCCTATTCCCCATCGAGCAGAAAACGGCGCTGGTGATTATCCTGCTCTTCGTTTTTTCCTATGTGCTTATGGGCGGGACCTATGCGCATGCGTACACGAATACGCTTCAAGGATTTTTGATGCTCGCGGTTGCTCTGCTGCTGTTTGCACAGGGTTTGCCTCTTTTCGAAGGAGGGTTTATCGCGGCGCTGCGCGCAGTTAATGACAATTATGCCGCGATCTATAATCCAGACAGCAGTCTCTACTTTAGCTTTTTCTCAGTGTTTGCGAGTGGATTCATTATTACTTTTGCGTTGATGCTACAGCCGCATATTCTTACCAAGGTCCTCTATCTTCGTAGCGAAGCAGACCTGGGTAAATTCATCGCGACGACCGTCGTCGTCGGCTTCTTGTTCACACTTGTTCTGTTTATTGGTTTCTTCGCAAGGGTTTCCGGTTTAGAGGTCTCCTCGCAAGATGCGGTCGTGGTCGAGTACTTAAATCATACCCTCATCGGCACCGACTCCTCGGGCTTGTTGCTTACGTTTATCATGCTGACCCTCCTCGCGGCAGGGATGAGCACACTCGATGGCATCCTTGTCTCCCTATCGGCAATGGTGGTCAACGATATTGTGGCGCCACTCAGCCACAACTCCCGCAATGGACTCCTTTGGTCGCGATGGGTTCTGGTCGGGGTTGGGCTGCTTGGGATGTTACTGGCGTGGAATTCGCCGCCTCTCATCGGTCTTTTTGCCCAGAAGGGGGTCTACGGCCTTGCAGCCGCCTCGTTGGTGCCGATGCTTTTTGGCGTGCTCTTCAGGCAGCCGTTGCCTCTCTGGCTCGTCTTTGGCGCCTCGCTGATTGGCCTGTTTGGACATTTTTTACTGCATCTCGGCGTTGGTATTGAAAACCCATCTATATCAGCGAGCTATGCGATTCTCGCATCCTTGGCTTATGCGTTCGTCGGAATTCTGGCCGTGCGAGTATCTGGTTCTAGATCAAATAATCCTTAAGTCTGGGTTGACAATTCAACAAAGTTGGTGGATCGTCCCTCTGAGTTTAATCGGGAGTTGGCCCGGAAGCACGCCAAAGAGGTTTTGTCGGCTGTTCCCTGGACGGAGGAGCGCCGGAAGAAAGCTGCGGAAAGAGTACGACACCGC
>JALRKV010000144.1 GCA_023254735.1 Pseudomonadales bacterium
TATTACTGCAGGGGCACGCGATGCACAGTGCCGGTGACTCGTCGACCGGGCACTCGATCGAGCACCCGACAGATCACTCTACAGATCACTCCACAGATCACTCTACAGATCACTCTACAGATCACTCTACAGATCACTCGATGGATCACTCGGCAGGGCACTCTAAAAATCACGCAGTGAATGTACCTGCAGCAAGCAGCGCCCATAGCGCACATCAAATGCCCGCAACAAGGGTTGCTCATTCGCAGCACGATAGCCATGCGCCACAGGCGGCGCAGCATGGGTCTGCTGCAGCCATAGTGAAAACCATAGATCACTTCACAAGCTATGAATCGCTCGTCTCACTTGTCGACACAACGCTCCCAATCGATCGGCCAACGCGTGTTGTGGCGCTCGAACTCACTGGCAATATGCAGCGCTATGTGTGGAGTTTTAATGGTCTTACGCAGCGCGAGGACCCGAGGCTTAGCGTCGAGGCGGGCGACAATGTGCGTCTGGAATTAAGCAACTCGACGATGATGCATCATCCGATCCATCTGCACGGCCATTTCTTTCGGGTGATAAACGGGCAAGGAGAGCGGAGTCCGCTCAAGCATACGGTCGATGTGCCACCGATGGGGCGCGTCGTGATTGAATTTGCGGCGAGTGAGGATCAAGACTGGCTCTTTCACTGCCATAACCAATACCACATGAAATCCGGTATGAATCGGGTGATTAGCTATGTCGATTCGTCGCAGTTCGACGCTGCGATGGCGCAATCTATTTTGCCAATGCGGCGCTGGTATTCGCGAAATTCCCTTCGCGCTCAGCGCAACGTTCTGGGCATAGACTACTCGGTTATGGATGAGAGGCATTCGTTTCTAGTTGAGGCGGATCATGCGCTTGAAACGGCGCGCGATAATTTCGAACTAAGAACGTCCTATAGTTATCAGCTCAGCCGCTTTACCGCACCGTTTGTCAGTATGGAGCGACGTCGGCATGAAGACGGCGAACAAGACACGCGCGTATTCGCCGGCTTGCGTATGACGCTGCCGCTGTTCATCGACAGCGAAATAGGTATTGATGATGCCGGTGACGCGCGCCTTGAGCTAGGTTCAGGCCTGCAGCTTACTCGCCGATTCGCACTCGACTGGCGCTGGAATACTGACGAAGAATACCGCCTGGGCGTTGGCTTCAATCTAAGCAAACGCACCGCGATCGTCTTCGGCAAAGACTCAGATTTCGGTACCGGTTTTGGCGTGAGCTATTTGTTTTAGAGAGTCGGTCGCGCTTGCGCGGGTTCTATCGAGATCACGCCCTCGACATCTATGCATGCTTTCTTCTAGTCTCAGGCGAGGCTAAAAGTGCCTCTTAATCGCCGGTTTCAAGAGACGCGTTCGTAAGCTCTTCGTTCAGGGCAGTGTTCAGAGCCGACTTGGCCGCCGCTCGGTCGGCGGCTGTCTCGGCAAAGACCGACTCGAAGAACGCGAGGGTCGCGATGCTGGTGATGATCTGTTGCTCCCCCGGATGCAGCGCCTTCTCGGTGGGGCGGATCTCACAGACTTGGGGCGCGTTCAGATCGACAACGATGCCATCGTCTTCGCCGCCGAGCAGCAGCACGGTGTCATTCGGGTCGGTGTCGAGATTCGCGAGCACGGCTTGGCAGCCGAGATCGTCGGGGTGATGCATGAAGCGGAACATGGGGTCGGCGACGCCTGCGAAACCAAGGTGTGTACCTCCTTGGATTGCCGCGAGCTGTGCCCTTGGGATCAGGTCGGGAATCGGCGCGGCGTTCGCATCAAAATTGATGAGAAAATCTAACGTGCCGGCGATCATCAAGAAGGGTACATCGGTTGTGGAAAAGAACTGAGAAGTCATCCCCACTGTGGGGCCAGCGATAGATACCGCCGCGGCGACACGCGGATCGCGCAGTCGCGGGTGGTAGGTGGCGAGCTCGGTCGTTAGGCCGCCTAGCGAATAGCCCATCAGGCCGATGCGCTGAGAATCGATCGTGCCGGCGAAGGGTTTATCGGCGCCGCTGAGCGCGAGTACCGAATCGATAAGGAAGCTCACGTCCTCGGGCTGATTTAAAACATCGACTGAGTTGGGCCTGCCAGGCGCGCCGCCATGGGTTAGAGGGTAGTCGGCGGCGGCGACCACATAGCCGTGGCTCGCTAGCTGCTGGGCAACATAGCTTAGATCGTTGCGAGCGGAGGTGAAGCCGTGGCTGTGAATGACCAGAGGATGCGCGCTGTTCGCACCGATCGGGAACCAGAGCGTTGTGTTAAAAGTGCGGTGTGTGTCGCCTGCGTAGT
>JALRKV010000102.1 GCA_023254735.1 Pseudomonadales bacterium
CCGCCCCAACTCCATGAAGGGCAAGGAGAATAATTTTTCCAATTAAAATGCGTTTGGAGGAGATGTTCCCTTCAGAAGCTGAAATTTTATGCATAACTAGTGGGCATATAGCCTATTCCTCTGTGAATGCTAACTTTATCCCTTGGAAATTGTTACCTACAAAAGTAATAAAACCCCCATTCCGTGCATGATTCTATACAACATTACCTTTAATGTAAGTGCTGCTTGTGAAGAGGATTTTGTGTCTTGGATGAAACCAAAACTGTGGAGATAGCCGACGCCAAGTTCGAAATGTTCCTGTGCCTGTGGCGAACCCGATGTCGGGAAATCAAAAGTGCCAACAGAGTCATGCTCTGCCGCCCAGGCAGTCGTGCTCAAGACTACAAAGCAAGCTGCCTTGATAGGGGCAAACGTGGGAAAGATACGCATCGTTTCTCGCTCCTGCGACGAGTAAGGTTGCTCCAAAGGTTGCCAATTGCCGCTGCGTAAAGCAACGTCTGAATTGTGACCGAATGTTGCAAATCTACCTAGCTAACGAGGTGCTGATTTATCACACTGACGAAGGCAGGACCGTATTTTTCAAGCTTTCGCTCGCCTACGCCGCTTATTTCGGCAAGCCGCTCAAGCGTTGAGGGAAGCAGCACGCACATTTCTTGCAAAGTGCTGTCGTGAAAAATAACGTAGGGGGGAACGTTTTGCTCTTCGGCGAAACCGCGGCGGCAGTCACGCAGTGCTTCCCAGAGCGCCACATCGATATCGTTCGGCAAAGGCGTACGGGTTTGTCGCTTAGTCGTTTTCTGCTTTAAATCTCGCCTTAGCTCGATTTTCTCCTCGCCACGCAGCAGTGGACGGCAGCGCTCCTCTAGCCTCAGCGCACCAAAACGTTCGAGGTCTACGCTAAGAAATCCGCGCGCAACCAGCTGGCGAAAGACCGATCGCCACTGGTCGTTACTTAAGGCTTTGCCGATGCCATAAACACTAATTTTGTGATGCTCAAACTGGAATATTTTCTCGCCCTCGGAGCCACGCAGAACATCGATTAGATGGTTGACCCCGAAGCGCTGGCCGGTGAGGTAGGCAGTGCTGAGAGCCATACGTGCCGATTCCGTGCCGTCCCACGTGTCTGCTGGCTCTAGGCAGGTGTCGCAATTGCCGCAGGGGTTGGGCAGGTGGTCGTCGAAATAGGCGAGAAGTGCTTGCCGCCGACAGGAGGTGATTTCGCAGAAGCCTAGCATGGCATTGAGTCGATGCTGTTCGGCGCGCTTGTGCTCCTCGCTACCCTCGGAGGTTGCCATCATCTGCCGCAGTTTAATCACGTCCTGTAGCCCGTACACCATCCACGCGTCTGCAGGCATGCCGTCACGTCCGGCGCGGCCTGTTTCTTGATAGTAAGACTCGACAGTTTTCGGCAAGTCTAAATGCGCAACGAAGCGGACGTCGGGTTTATCAATACCCATGCCGAATGCGATCGTTGCCACGACGATTACGCCTTCTTCGCGCAGAAAGCGTGCCTGATGGGTTGCACGGGTCTGGGTTGGTAAGCCCGCATGATAGGGCAGTGCATTAAAGCCCTGCAGCGTCAGCCAATGAGCGATCTCCTCGGTTTTCTTACGTGACAGGCAATAGACGATTCCGGCGTCGCGCGGGTGCTCCTCTTTGAGAAATTTAAGGAGCTGCGTTTTGGCATTGTGTTTTAAGGCGATTCGATAGCGAATGTTTGGGCGGTCGAAGCCGGCAATAAAATGGCCGCCGTGTTCCAAGCCAAGTCGGGTGATGATCTCACCTCGCGTACGCTCGTCGGCGGTCGCTGTGAGTGCAATACGAGGCACCTCCGGAAAGAGTTCGGCGAGCATCGAAAGTTGTAAATAATCGGCGCGGAAATCATGTCCCCACTGTGAAACGCAGTGGGCCTCATCGATGGCAAACAGAGAGATAGTTGTGCTTTGAAGAAGCGCGATGGTGCGATTCTGATTGAGGCGTTCGGGCGCGATATAGAGTAAGTCGAGAGCGCCGCCGCGTAGATCCGCTTCAATCTCAGCCGCCTCTGACGCATCAAGAGTCGAGTTTAGAAAGGCAGCCCGAACACCGAGGAGCTTAAGGGCGTTAACTTGGTCTTGCATGAGCGCTATAAGTGGCGATACCACAACGCCGCAACCCTCGCGCACGAGGGAGGGGATCTGATAGCAGAGCGACTTGCCGCCACCGGTGGGCATGATGACCATGGCATCATCGCCGGCGATGACCGAGTCAATAATCTGGTCTTGTGGCGGGCGGAAGGACTGGAATCCGAAGACTGATTGCAGGATGTCTTGAGCGTTACTCATTCCTTTCTAGTATAGCGCATAGGTAGAGCCTCTGGGGCGTTTGCCCGAGAATTACTTCGCCGCCAGCTGCGTCGCTAAGAAATCGTCGTAGCTGCCCTGGTAGTCGTTGAGCTTCTGGTCTTTGATTTCTACAATGCGATCGGCCAGTGAGGAGACGAACTCGCGGTCGTGGCTGACGAAAATGAGCGTGCCCTCGTAGTATTCTAGCGCGAGGTTGAGCGCTTCAATCGCCTCCATGTCCATGTGGTTAGTTGGCTCGTCCATGATTAGCACGTTGTGGTCTTGCATGATCATCTTGCCGAAAAGCAGGCGGTTCTTCTCGCCGCCCGAGCACACCTTCACCTTTTTCTTCGCGTCATCGGCAGGGAAAAGCAGGCGTCCCAGCGTCGCGCGGACAATGAGGTCATCGTGGGTGGGTTTGCGCCACTGGGTCATCCATTCGAAGATCGTCATGTCGTTATCGAAATCTTCCGTGCTGTCTTGTGGGCAGTAGCCGATACTCGCATTTTCAGCCCAGGCGATTGTCCCCCCGTTAGGCTTAATCGCGTCGACCAAACAGCGTAGGAAAGTAGATTTGCCTGCGCCGTTTTCGCCAATAACCGCCATTTTCTGGCCGGCGGGAATAATTAAATTTCCGTCTTTGAAGAGCGTCTCGCCGTCGAAGCCGTGTGTCAGGTTCTCTATGACGACCGCCTGTCGATGCAGTTTTTTCTCCTGTTCGAAGCGGATATATGGACTCACTCGGCTCGAAGGCTTGATGTCTTCGAGCTGGATTTTCTCGATCTGTTTTGCCCGCGACGTCGCCTGCTTGGCCTTAGACGCATTAGCCGAGAAGCGGCTCACGAACTGCTGAAGATCCGCTATTTGAGCAGATTTCTTCGCGTTGATTGACTGCAGGCGTTCCCGCGCGGCGGTCGACGCGATCATGAAGTCGTCGTAGTTACCTGGGTATACTCGCAGCTCGCCGTAGTCGATATCGGCCATGTGTGTACACACGGCGTTAAGGAAATGCCGGTCGTGCGAGATGATAATCATGGTCGAGCGGCGTTGGTTAAGTACGTCTTCGAGCCAGCGAATTGCGTTGATGTCGAGGTTGTTTGTGGGTTCGTCCAACAGGAGCAAATCCGGGTCAGAGAACAGAGCCTGGGCGAGAAGGACGCGGAGCTTCCAACCGGGTGCGACTTCGGACATTGGCCCGAAATGAAGCTCTTCGTCAATGCCGGCGCCGCTCAAGAGTTCGCCCGCGCGGCTTTCGGCGCTGTAGCCATCAAGCTCGGCGAATTGGATTTCGAGGTCGGCGACCTTCATTCCGTCGTCCTCTGTCATCTCGGGCAGGGCATAGATGCGGTCGCGCTCCTGCTTAATCTCCCATAGCTCCTTGTGTCCCATGATGACGGTGTCGATTACTGAGTACTCTTCGAAAGCGAACTGATCCTGATTGAGCTTGCCGACGCGTTCGTTTGGCGAGGTGGATACGTTACCCGTCGTCGGTATCAGGCTGCCATCGAGAATCTTCATAAACGTCGACTTCCCGCAGCCATTCGCGCCGATTAGGCCGTAGCGGTTGCCGTCGCCGAATTTAACCGAGATATTCTCGAATAGGGGCTTAGCGGCGAATTGCATGGTGACGTTGGCGGCAGAGATCACTGAGGGGGTTCCTTTTTCGACGGCTAAACGATGCTCTAGCAGGTGTTCGCCGTGGGTTCTTAATTGGGGATTTGCAGAAGGTGCGTACTATAAAGAGTTGCAGCCTCGAGGTCGAGGCTGCAGGGCCCTAAAACAGGGAATTTCACTGCCTTTAGGGCTGAATGTCGACGCTTGTCGTAGAGACGGGGCCGAAACCTCTAATCTCGACGACCACGGGGCCTCCACGAGATCCGTCGTAGTGTACCGCCCCAGCTGGATGCAGCATAAAACCTCCGGCAGGAATCGGGGTTGTCGCCGCCATGTCGTGGCTCGCATCGATACCGGCGTTCCATACACCCTCTATGACGGTGACGAATCTGTCTTGTGAATGAAAATGCGGACGGCTCGTGCCCCCTGCCGGGAAGCGGACGCGAATAATATACAGCCCCTCTTCGGCGGGGTTGCCATACAGTATTTTCTGCTGCACACGGTCGCTCGATTCATCCCATGTCATATCAGCGAGCTGCACTATTTCGAAACCACCCTCCAATTCCACGGCGAAGCTTGCGGGGGTAAGCAGAGCAATAACAGCGAGTAACAGTGAGGGAAGCGCAATACCTAGTGCGGTTAGCTTCTTCGGAGACTTTTTTTGCATCGTCTGACTCTCTTTTGTTTTTATACGAGTTAATTGATCGGTTGAAACTGCACAATGGATTTTTTGACGACTATTCTGCCTAACTGCGTTACCTTTTTACAAGGCAGCGCCGGTTTAGGCAAGAGTGGCTTTAATATCTAACGAAACGCCCGCCATTGTATGTTACGCCCATTATTCTTTAGCTCTTTTACGAGGGCACAAGCGGAGCGAAAAAATGCATGACAATACGCCTGTTCTCGTCGGGGCAGGGCAATTTACCGGCCGTGAGGAAGATCCACTCAAGGCGCTTTCACCGATGGGCATCGCTGCAGAGGCTGCGCGCGCTGCGCTCGCCGATACCGGGCGTGATTCCCAGAGTCTTGCTCAGCAAATAGATACACTCGCGGTCATTCGTATTTTCCCCGACTCCTTCAACAGGCCGCGCATGCCCAACCCCTTTGGTCGCGCCGAGAATCCCCCACGCGCGGTCGCCCGCAGAATCAACGCGAATCCGGTAAGGGCTATTTACGGCCATGTCGGCGGCAACACACCGCAAACAATGATCAATGAAATGGCCCACCGCATTGCCGAGGGTGAGGTGGGCGTTGCGCTTATTACCGGCTCTGAGGCGATAAAAACGGCCCAGCGAGCGCTGCGCGCGGGTATCACGCTGGATTGGCAAGAGGAGGACGAAGGCAGTTTGGAGGATCGCGGCATAGGCCCTGCGCTTGCCAGCGCTCACGAGTTTGCGCACGGCATTGGCGTTCCCGTTAACACCTATCCGCTCTTTGAGAATGCGATTCGCGGCAGGTTGGGGCATTCCGTTGCGCAGCACCTCCTCGCGATGGGGGAGCTATTCGCGCCGTTTACCGACGTCGCGGCGGCAAATCCCTTCGCCTTATACGGCACGCGACGCAGCCCGCAGGAGCTTGCGAGGGTTAGTGCAGAGAATCGATTCATAGGCTTTCCTTATCCGAAGTGGATGAACGCGATGGACGGAGTCGATCAGGGTGCGGCGGTGATAATGACCTCTGTCGGACAGGCGAAGCGCTTGGGTATCGACCCTGCGCGCTGGGTGTTTCTCCACGGCTGTGCGGAGGCCAGCGAGAAGCTTTTGGTCACCGAACGCGTCAATTATTTCAGCTCGCCTGCGATGGAAATTAATTCGGCGAAAGCGCTCGCGATGGCAGGCAAAGAAATTAGTGATATCGATCTGATCGATATCTATTCGTGTTTCCCTTCTGCGGTCGAGGTCGCGTGCGCAGCGCTCGGCATCCAGACGAATGATCCGCGAGGACTCACGCTTACCGGTGGTCTGCCGTTCTTTGGCGGACCCGGCAATAATTATTCGATGCATGCCATTGCCACGCTCGTTTCGCGACTTCGCAGTCGGCGCTCGACATTTGGCATGATCACGGCGAACGGCGGTTATTTGAGCAAACATGCTACAGGCATCTATTCGGCAACACCGGTCGAAGGCGAGTGGCGACGTGAAGCACCTGCGACTTATCAAGGCCAGATTGACGCGATGGTGAGCCCACGGTTTACTGAAACTCCTGAGGGCGACGCCAGAGTCGAAACCTACACCGTTATACACGAGCGCGGTGTGCCGGTGCGCGGCATCGTTATTGGTAGGCTCGTTGCGGATAACACGCGGTTCATTGCAAACACACTGAGCGACTCAGAAACGCTCGGTCGAATGATGTCAGAGGAAATGTTGGACAGATCGGGCAGCGTAACATCAGGCGCCGGTGCAGAGGGCACAAACCTGTTCAGCTTCTGATAGGCTCAAGGGAAAGTAACAGGATAACTTATCAAAGGAGAGACTATGACTGAGAACACGAGCAACCGAGTGCAGGCCAAACTGGGATCAGGCTTGGATCCTAAAAGCGAACCGTCCGATATTCTGACAGGCAAAGACCTTACCGGAAAAGTCGCGGTGGTTACCGGGGGCTACTCGGGAATCGGACTCGAAACGACCCGTGCATTGGCTGCGGCGGGTGCGAAAGTTTACGTGCCCGTGCGCAATGTCGATAAAGCCGCAGAGACGCTAGCTACGATAGAACGCGGCGAGGTTATCCCGCTGCCCATGGACCTCGGTGATTTCGCGAGTGTGCGTCGCTTCGTCGCCGAAATGCTTGAGAACGAGTCGCAGATCGATCTGCTGATTAACAACGCCGGCATCATGGCGTGCCCCGAGGCGCGTATCGAAGGGGGGTGGGAGTCGCAGTTCGGAGTGAATCATTTGGGCCACTTCGTCCTCAC
>JALRKV010000024.1 GCA_023254735.1 Pseudomonadales bacterium
TTCTGTGAATGGGGCTGCCCCGCATGATCTGCTCGCCGACGCGATTCGATCGACCATTCACGCTTCTGTCGCCGAGGGCTCGCTCCCGCCACAGGTACTTGAGGCGGCAGCGCTTTCTGAGATTACTTTGGAGCGACCTAAAAATCGTGATCATGGTGATTACGCAACTTCAATTGCTTTAGCGTTAGCAAAAGTTGCGAGTAAATCTCCACGTGAGATTGCCGAAGTCGCACAAAGAGGGATTTCTGGAAATTCCATAATCGAAAAAGTTGAAATTGCAGGGCCCGGTTTTATTAATTTTACGCTCGCCAAATCTTCGCAAGGCGCCATTGTTCGTACCATTCTTGTTGATGGCGACAAGTTTGGTCGCGTCTCACTTTTAAGTGGCAAAAAAATTAATCTGGAATTCATAAGTGCAAATCCAACGGGACCGCTGCATTTAGGACATACGCGTTGGGCGGCTGTGGGGGATGCGCTAGCAAGCGTTCTTGAAGCAGGAGGAGCTGAAGTAACGCGCGAGTTCTATATCAACGATCGTGGAACCCAAATGGATCTCTTCGGAGCATCGTTACGTGCAGCTGCTCGCGGCGAAGCAAGACCTGAAGAGGGCTATCAAGGTGAATACATCAACAAACAAAGAGTAATTATTCTCGCTACGCCGCTCGATGCTTTCGACCACGGTCAGACGCACCGCGGTCTCGCCGCTGTTGTACCTGAGCCCAACGGTGCGCACGAGCACGTCGTTAACGTTTAGCGTCTGGTACACGGGTGTCCCGTCGTTGCCTTGTATCGGCACCGACGGCAGCGTGCTGTCGCCTGCAATAAATTCACCGCTTTCGCTCTGAATCACGTAGTCGACATCGGCGATCGCTCCGGCATAGGGGCCGTTCTCCAGATCAATGCCGTCGGCGTAGGCCTGCAGAATCATATTGCCGCGGTCGAGCAGCCACTGGTCGTAGACCTGATTCGCGGCGTGCAAGCCGATGCGATAGGACACAATCGCCTCGCTTAGCAGCAGCACGACGAAGGGGCCGCCGACCACCAAGAGAAGCTGCGAGCGCAGCGAGAGCGGACTCATGATGCAGTAGGCCTCACTTCAGGTTTTCGATGGAATAGCCGACGCCGCGCACGGTGCGAATGAACACACCCGACAGGTCGAGGCGTCGGCGCAAACGATGAATATAAACTTCGACGGCGTTCGGACCGATGTCTTCGCTGTGCAGCGCGAGTCGCTGGTTGAGGCGCGCTTTTCCGACAACGCGCGGTGATTGCAGCACCAACGTCTCGAGCACCTCGAACTCGCGCACGGGCAGTTCGAGAAGTTTGCCGTCGAGGGTGGCGGTGCGCTGAAAGAGGTCGAGCTGCAGTGAACCGAGCTCAACTTTCTCACGAATCTCTGCGGTACCGCGCCTGAGAAGTGCGCGCACGCGCGCCTGCAGTTCGCGCAGGTCGAAGGGTTTTTCCATGTAGTCGTCGGCGCCGGCGTCGAGTGATTCGATCTGCTGATCCATACCATCGCGCGCAGTAAGCACGAGCACCGGCACGGCTTGCTTGCGCTGCCTGAGCGCCCTCAGCACTTCAAGGCCATCCATGTCGGGCAGGCCCAAATCTAATACAACCAAATCAAATTCGTAGGCGCGAAGCTGCTGATCGGCGACCAGTCCGTTACCGGCATGAGTCACTTTATAAGAAGCGCGCTCGAGCGCACTTTTCAGCCCGTCGGCAAGAAGTTTATCGTCTTCGACGATTAACACATTCATGACATGTCCTTATTTTCGAGAACATAACTTTACGCTGCCACCACCTGCGCAGGTGATAAAAAAACTAAATCTACATGCTAAGAAAATCTGAAAATAGCGCTACACGGCCCGTAAACAAAACCCAAAGGTGATTAGAAAGAGTAAAGACCTTTCAATGAAAGGTTAATGAAAGCTTTCATCAATCACACTTCAAACTCATTTAGCTTTGTATTAACTCTCACTTTTTTGGCGTTCTTTTTAAGGATAAAAAGTATGTTCACGGCAGACAGTTTAAAGCGCGATATTCCGGCGAGCCTCGTGGTTTTCTTCGTGGCTCTGCCGCTCTGTTTAGGTATTGCTCTCGCCTCAGGCGCGCCGCTCTTCGCGGGGTTAATCGCTGGCATTGTCGGCGGAATCGTAGTTGGCTCGATAAGCAAATCACCCATCGGGGTATCGGGTCCGGCAGCAGGATTAACGGTCATCGTGCTCACAGCGATTGAGACTCTCGGATCCTACGAGTATTTTCTACTCGCGGTTTTTTTGGCGGGCATAATTCAGGTCGTACTGGGCGCGCTGCGCGCCGGTGTGCTCGGTTACTTTTTCCCGTCGTCGGTTATCAACGGCATGCTTACCGGCATTGGCTTAATCATCATTCTCAAGCAGATCCCCTACGCGTTTGGTTTTCTGTCGCCTAACGACAGCAATATGCTGCCATTTTCGAACGACGGCAGCGGCACGATCGCGGCGCTGTTTGATGTGCTCAACTATGTTCACCCCGGTGTGATGCTGATCTCGCTAGTGTCAGTCTTCCTGCTAATCACATGGGAGCGCCCTTGGATTAAGCAGAACAAAATACTCGGTGGCATTCCCGGCCCCGTGGTTGCTGTGCTTAGCGCCGTGGCGCTGCAACTTGCGTTTAGCGGTCTCGAAGTGCTTTCGCTTGATGCGGTGTATCTTGTAAGCGTACCGGTTGCTTCGACGCCTGCGGAGTTCATCGGTCTTTTCACGCTGCCGGATTTTGGCCAGTTACTCAACCCCGCTGTCTGGACAGTGGCGGTGACCCTCGCAGTGGTGGCGAGCATCGAAACGCTGCTCTGCGTAGAGGCGATAGACAAGCTCGATCCACAAAAGCGCACGACGCCAACCAACCGCGAACTCATAGCCCAAGGCGTGGGCAATTCGGTATCGGGGCTTATCGGCGGACTGCCGCTCACCCAGGTGATCGTTCGAAGTTCGGCCAATTTACAAGCACGCGCCGCGTCAAAACTCTCGGCGATTCTGCATGGCTTTCTGCTTTTAATCTGCGTCGCTTCAGTGCCAACGCTACTCAATATGATCCCGCTTGGCGTGCTCGCCGCGGTGTTGATTCTGACGGGCTATAAGCTTGCCAAGCCGCAGCTTTTCCGCTCGATGTGGAATCACGGGCTTGAGCAGTTCTTGCCCTTTATCGTCACGGTTTCGGGTGTTGTCTTTACCGATCTTCTGACCGGCGTCGGCCTTGGCATGGCGACAGCGATTGTCATGCTGCTACAGCGTAATTATCTGAATTCGCATTTCCTGCACATCAAGGAAACCGAATCCGAAGAAGGTCGCAACGTCATAACGATGCGCATGGCCGAGGAAGTAACGTTTCTGAATAAGGGCGCAATCAAGAAAGAATTCGACAATGTGCCGCCCAACAGCGTCGTAATAATCGACAAGAGCGGCTGCGTATTCATGAACCACGACGTGACCGAATACCTAAACGAATTTATGGAAACCGCGCCGGAAAAAAATATTACGGTCGAGGTTATCGAGCCGGTGGCAGCGTAATGAGAGTATTGCTGGCTATAAAGCCGAACGCGAATCACGAGAATATCCGGCGCTATGTTGCGTCGCGTTTCGCTGATCTCGCGATCGAGCTCCAAATAGTCAGCGTACTCGCGGCAACTCAAAATACGCAGTCGGCTCAGAGAGCGGCGATCGCGCAGCTCAGGTCGCTGTCGAACGAACTAAGGCAGTGCGCGCCGATAGAGCAGGTGCGCACGCAGTTGTTAGAGGGCGAGCCGGTAGAGGCGATCAACACCGCAGCGCTGCGCAATCGCAGTGACCTTGTGCTAATCCTCGAAGAGCAGTCGACGGGTTTTCTGTCGCGGCTCGGCAGCAGCAGTACCACACGCAGACTTTGTCAGCAGGCTAGCTACTCGGTCGAGGTGATTAAGCCTCGCGCACCCGACGACGATGCGCCCTATCGCGTACTCGTGCCTGTCACAGAACATGAGCTCGAGCTGTATCCAATTAATCAATTGATCGACCTGCACTGGCCACGCGGCAGCTGCATCCGCTTTCTTGCCCTACTCCCACCGGCGCTGGATGACACCTATGCCGAGGCGACGCCGCTCGCGACGCTACATCAGCTCGACAACAGCACGGCGCAAACGGTGCGAATGCAAAGCCGGCTAGGGAAGCTTTGCGAGGCGATGACTCGCGCGCTAGGCCACGACATCGTGGTCGATTATCGCCTCGTCTACGACTGCTCAACCGCAGCTGCGGTGCGAGAGGCGAATGACTCACGAGCTGATCTTCTAGTCGTGTCGAGTCAGCCAACAGACAGTTTCTTCCGTGGCCTCAAGTCGGTGTTATCACCCGCGGCCATGCTCATGGCAGCGAAGTGCTCGGTGCTCATGCTTAATCAATCTCTGCCAAGAAATTTCGGTCGTTCGAATCGCGTGATCACCATGCTGGGCAACGCCGCTCAGCAAAATTCACCCTCACAGTAAGCAAAAGAATTAACTTTGTTGTAAACAGTGGAGTTCGTTATGAGTTCAGAAAATATTCCTACTAGTAGTTCGGAGGTCGATCCGCTCGCTTATACCGGCAAGCTATTCGGGGGCCTCAAAAACGACCTGGCGCGCAAGCGACAGTTCTACTGGAGCGACTTTACCGACGGCCTAAATACGAAGGTACTCGGATCGGTGAGCTTTCTGTTTTTTGCTTGCCTCGCCAATGCGATCGCCTTTGGTGCACTGACCAGCGTGCTCACTGGCGGTGAAATCGGCACAGTCGAAATGATCGTTGCAACTGCAGTCGGCGGTATTATTTTTG
>JALRKV010000029.1 GCA_023254735.1 Pseudomonadales bacterium
CCGAGCAAAGTCAAGCGCATAGAGAATCTTAACGCGCTGGTTGCGAGCTCAGACTTCATTACACTCCATTTGCCGGCAATAGACGCCACGCGCGGGCTTATTAACGACGAGCTTTTCGATGCAATGCGTCCCGGTACTTGCCTGATCAACTTCGCTCGCGATGAAATTGTCGACGCAGATGCGCTCCTGAGAGCACTTAACGGAAACAAGCTAAAGCGCTATGTTTGCGACTTCCCACGCCATGAACTGATGGGGCGTGACGACGTTATCGCGATGCCACATATCGGCGCGAGCACGCAAGAGGCCGAGGAAAACTGCGCGATAATGGCGGCAGATCAGCTCATGGATTTTCTCGAGAATGGACACATACGTAATTCGGTAAATTTTCCCGCACTCACACTCGACAGGGCCGAAGGCGCTGCGCGCGGCACACGATTAGCGATAAGCAATCGCAATGTGCCCAAGATGCTCGGGCAGATTCTCGCTGTGCTTGCGGATCAAAATATC
Source organism: Pseudomonadales bacterium (assembly GCA_023254735.1). Classification (GTDB taxonomy): domain Bacteria; phylum Pseudomonadota; class Gammaproteobacteria; order Pseudomonadales; family Pseudohongiellaceae; genus UBA9145. The sequence goes on from JALRKV010000029.1 coordinate 508, forward strand.
AACGTCTTGGATATGATTAATAAAAGCCGTGAAGACATCGCCTACAACCTTATCGATCTCGAGAGCGAGCCTTCGGCGGATTCACTGGCTGCGATTGCAGCAATCGATAATGTCATCAAGGTCACGCTGATTTAGCGGGTATTAAATACACTACAAGTAACTTTCTGGGAAAACGCTATGACACAGATTTACAATTTTGGTGCCGGCCCTGCGATGCTGCCTGCAGAGGTGATGAAAAAAGCTCAGGCTGAGTTTCTCGATTATCAGGGCATGGGCGCTGGTGTCATTGAGATCAGTCATCGTTCGGCAGAGTTCGATGCTGTGCTTAACCGCTGCGATGAACTCCTCAAGGAGCTTGCCGGCATCCCCGATAATTATAAGATACTCTATGTGCACGGCGGCGCTCAGATGCAGTTTAGCGCGGTGCCTTTAAACCTGCTCGGATTGAGCCCCACCAAATCTGCCAGCTACATCGAGACCGGAACTTGGGGCGTCAAGGCACGCAAAGAAGCCGCTCGCTATGGCAACGCAACAACGGCAGCGAGCAGCGCCGACACTGGCTTTGACCGCATTCCAGAGTTCGATGTTGCGAGCTTACCCGAAGATACCGCGTATCTGCACATCACTAGCAACAATACGCTCTACGGCACGCGCTGGCATAGTTTCCCGCAGACCGGCTCGATTCCGCTTGTAGCCGATATGACCTCGGAATTTTTGTCGCGAAAGATCGATATCAGCCAATTCGGTATTATCTTCGCCGGCCTGCAGAAGAACCTCGGACCCGCAGGCCTCGCGCTTGTCATCGTGCGCGAGGATCTTTTAGGCCATGCACTCAAAGAAACACCATCGCTGCTCGACTACAGTGTTTATGCCGAGAGCCACTCGCTCGCGAACACGAACAACACGTTTGCTATCTATATGATGGGCCTCGTGCTCGAGTGGGTAAAAGAGCAAGGTGGAGTCGCTAAACTCGAAGCTCAGAATGAAGCGAAGGCAAAGACGCTCTACGATGTTATCGATGCAAGCGATTTTTATCTTGGAGTCGCTGACCCAGCACATCGCTCAATCATGAACGTGACGTTTAATCTCGCTAAACCCGAATTGCTTGATGCGTTCGTTGAGCAAGCCCTACAGTCAGGACTCTACGCGCTTAAAGGCCACCGAGACGTTGGCGGTGCGCGCGCATCAATCTATAACGCGATGCCAATGGCTGGATGTGAAGCACTTGCCTCCTTCATGCGCAAATTCGAGAGCGAAAACGCCTAGGCAGAAAACCGATGGAGCGAGAGAGCGTTGCATTAGGCACGCAGAAACAGACGCGGCAGCGAAAAATAATTCATTGCGACTGCGACTGTTTTTACGCCTCCATCGAAATGCGCGACAACCCTGCCCTGCGCGGCAAGCCCATAGCCGTCGGCGGCTCTCCGGAACGCCGCGGCGTGGTGGCAACGTGCAATTACGAAGCGCGTGAATTCGGTATACATTCGGCGATGGCGTCAGCGACTGCTCGACGTCTTTGTCCCGACCTAATCATCATTCGCACCGATATGGAAAAGTATCGCTTCGCTTCTTCCCTAATTCACGCAATTTTCCAGCGCTATACCGATCTCATAGAACCACTCTCGTTGGACGAAGCCTACTTAGACGTCAGCGACTGCGAAGCTTTTGGGGGCAGTGCAATCAGAATAGCCGAAGCCATCCGCAAGGAGGTACGAGAGACTG
>JALRKV010000037.1 GCA_023254735.1 Pseudomonadales bacterium
GCGAAAAGATTATCGCTGCTGCACAGAAGCTCGTCGAATCGACTGAGCTTTCTGCGACCGCGATGCAGCGCGGATTCGAACTCGGCGCCGTGACCAGCGTCGATGTGCTCAATGCGATACGCGATCAGTTTGGCGCGCAGCGCGACCTGCAGCAGGTGCGCTACGAACACGTCAAATTTCTTCTGCTGCTCAAGCGCGAAGCCGGATTGCTCACGGCCGATGATCTCATCGAGGTGAGCACGTGGCTCGAACCTTCTTCTGGCCGCTAACCGACCCCTATGTCTACTAGCTTCGACAAACTACAGCGAATAACCAGCATCTATTCCGACGTCGAGGACCGGTTTCGGATTACCGGTGAGGTGAGCGACGAATCTACGCGCTGCCTGTGGCTTACGCAGCGTTTACTGCTGCGGTTAGTGCCGCATATTCTCGAGTGGCTAAACGAGATTGCGCGCGCCGAAGGCAAGGGCGATCTCGGTCAGGCGGAGCTGATGCAAGACTTCGCTCAGCAGGCCGCAAAAGCGCGACTCGAGCCTCAGGCGGCGGTGCCGGTACCGACGATGCCAGACCCCAATGCCGCAATCGAGACAACGCCGGGTGCGGCCACTGCCGGTCAACAAGAAGCTATTTGGCTGGTGAAGGAGGTCGACATCAGTAAATCGACCAACGGTATTCTGACACTCACGTTTAAGCACGAAAGCGCGAACGGCGTGCAGCTGGCGATGGCGCCGATCGAACTGCGGCAGTGGTTAATCATTCTTCATAGCCAGTGGCTGCAGGCGGGATGGCCGGCGGCGATATGGCCCGAGTGGGTCGACACCTCGCCCAAGTCGAGCGACCAGCCCGTTAAGCCCGTTAAAGAGCTGCACTAAAAATACAGCGCGATAATCTCGAGCATCACCTCATGCAGCGTTTTGCTGCGCTGAGCGTCGCTGTAGGTATAAAATCCTTCGCAGTGACCAACCTCCGGCGGCATCGTGAAGGTGCGCCCTTTATCGAGCGCGAGCACCAGGTCTTCGTAATTGTTCTCTGTATTCTGGCTGTTATAGCAGGTCATCACGCGCGCCTTCTCGTTGATCACCGCAGTCGTGTCGATCATCGTATTAATCGGATTCTGGTTGCCGATCTCGTAGGACATTGCGGTCACGGCAAGTTCGGGCGAGCGTTGCAACGCCTGCCAGACGAGCGCAGCGGCGGCGCGATGATCGGGATGTGCTTCTAAGGGCGCAGGGAAGAAAACCGTTTTTGGAGAAATTTTCGCAATTTCTGCAGCAGTCTTGGTGACCAGCGCGGGGGTTGCTGCAAGCCCGCGATCGGGCTCGTCCCAGCATTGCAGGCTCGCCAAGCCGAGCGCCTTCGCAGCCTCTCTCACCTCGTTGCGACGAATAGTCACAAGATCGTCGCGATCGCCACCCAATGCGCCGTCGGTTAACACAATTACGTGCGTTTCGATCCCCGCGTCGCGCGCGCGCAGCAGCGTGCCGCCCATGCCATAGGTCTCGTCGTCTGCGTGTGGCGCAAAAACAAGCCACGGCCCCGCCGGTAAATCGCTGAGCGAGTAGGGAAGGAGCATGTGTTCTGGATTGAGCATGGCGTTGGTCTCGATGTTTCGATGTTTCAGTGGTTCGGTGAGTCAGAAAAGCGCGCTGCGTTGTTTCGGGTCTTTTTGGCTGCGTGTTAGTGTACAATCATGTCGCGGTCGAGGCTAAGGTTTCACCGTCTTCGCTTGCTGTTGAATTTGCTGGATCGCCGATGTCGCTCGCCTTACTTCGTGATTGGATTGCTACGCCACTGTCAGACCGCCGCTTGGTGAGCAATTTCGCGCGGCAGGAATTCTATGCGCAGTTCACCGCGTCGATGGGCGGCTTTCTCTGGCTTATCCTCACTCCCATCGCCAATATTTCGATCTACGCGTTTGTCTTCAGCTATATTTTTAAGGTACGCGCCGCCGAAGGATTCGGCGAAACGGCGTTCGTTCTTTTTATGATGATAGGCTATCTGCCGTGGTTCGCCTTCGCCGACGCGATAGGGCGGTCGACCTCGCTGCTACTCGAAAAAGCACCGCTTATCACGAAAGTAAAATTTCCGGTGCAGGTGATTCCTGTCGTCGGCACGCTCGTGCCTTACCTGACTCATGCCATCGGCTTTGCGCTGCTACTTTTGTATCTAGCGACCCAAGGCTATGTTAATTCGCTTTGGCTGTTGCTGCCGTTTATCTTTTTTCTGCAACTGCTTTTTACCGCCGGGCTCGTTGCGATTTTATCGTCGCTAAGCGTTTTTCTTCGCGACCTTCAGCAGCTCGTCGCGCTTGCCATTAACGTTTGGTTTTTCCTCACGCCGATAATTTATCCACTCTCGATGATTCAGAGTGAAGCAGTCAAAAGCTATTTCTTACTTAATCCGATGCACAGCTTCGTGAATCTTTATCGCGAGATCGTGCTGCGCGGCGAACTGCCAATGGTCAATCTGCAGATAGTTATTGTCGTCTCGCTTGTCAGTTATCTCTTTGGCGGCTGGCTTTTCATGCGCATTAAACACGCCTTCGGCGACGTGTTGTAACAGTCGAGGACTTACGCATGATTCATACTCCCCCTCGAATAATCGTCGAGAACATCAACAAAGATTTTAAGATTTACGAGCGGCCGCAGGATCGTCTCGCCGAGATTATTCTGCGGCGACCGAAGCACAAACTTTATCACGTGCTTCGCGATATCTCGTTCGCGGTGCCCGATGGCCAGAGCGTGGGCATTATCGGAGACAACGGCGCGGGGAAATCGACGCTGCTAAAACTTTTAGTCGGAACGTTGCAGCCCACAAGCGGCAGTATTCGAACCCACGGGCAGGTCGCCGCCCTACTCGAGCTCGGCGCGGGCTTTCATCCCGAGTTTACCGGCCGCCGCAATATCTACCTAAACGCCTCTCTGCTTGGGGTTCCCGATGACGACATCGCGGCACTCGAACGCGACATTATCGAATTCTCCGAGCTCGGCGATTTTATCGACAGGCCAGTGAAAACCTACTCATCGGGCATGTA
>JALRKV010000111.1 GCA_023254735.1 Pseudomonadales bacterium
GGGTCGGCCTGCAGCCCCCAAGGTTCGACTCCATTCGCGGTCCAACCAGGAGCGTCGTAGTTGCCCTTAACACGGTCGGGCCACAGCTGCGAACCAGGCGCGTTGAATGGGCCGTATTTGTCTCGGAAAGGACTCGGTCCGATAAACGTATTCCAGTCTATCGCTGCCCAATAAGAAGTGTGGCGCGTCGCCAACTCATCCATGATGCGGGTGTAAACCTCCCGCCACGCCGGAGTCTGGTCGGCCATTAGTAACACCGGGTAACTAGAGTCTGCAAGATCAAAACGGGGGTAGCTCAGCATCGGTGGTGCGGCATACTGATCCCACCAAGGGTGCGGACCTACCCCGTCGTCTGACCAGTCGATCTCCTCGCGCGGAATCTTGATACCCCAAGGGAGCTCGGTATTTGGCGTATAGCCCCAGTCATCGGGAGTAGTCGCCTTTTGCCAGATAAACCGAAGCCAGCCCTTCGCTCGATCATTGTGCCTAGGATAGAGGAGACTGTCGGCCTCATGTGTGGCAACTGCTGCGGTCTGAGCATTGAGGGCACCGAAGCCGAAAGACATCGCGCCAGACATCGCGCCAGAAATAGTCGCCGCATGTTTTAGGAACCTGCGTCGCGGATTGCTCTGATGTTTAGTCATTGAACACAGCACCTCTATAGTCGGTTGGATGCTTTAAATGAAAGAGGGGAGTGTAAGCTCCCCTTTTTCATCTTATCAAGTGCAAGCGACGACTTTACTTCAATAGTCGACGCAGGATTTTACCCGATGCAGACTTCGGAATTTCGCTCACGAATTCGAGCAGGCGGATCTGCTTGTAAGTCGCAACCTTTGCTGCAACGAACTGCTTAATCTCATCCTCGCTTGCCTCTTGCCCGGCTTTCAGCGTCACGAAGGCTTTAGGAAGCTCGCCAGCTTCGTCGTCTGGCACACCAATTACCGCAGCATCAGCGACGGCTGGGTGAGTGACAAGCAGCGCCTCGAGTTCGGCCGGCGGGACTTGGAAGCCTTTAAACTTGATCAGCTCTTTGAGGCGGTCAACGATGGTGAAGTGGCCGTCCTCGTCGACATGACCGATGTCTCCTGTGTGGAGCCAACCGTCTTCGTCAATTGTGTCTTTAGTTGCCTGCTCGTTATTGAGATACCCCGGCATCACCTGCGGGCCACGAACCCAAATTTCACCGTCTTCACCGATACCCAAGTCTTTGCCTGTTTCGGGATCGACGATGCGGCTTTCTGTCGACGGAATTAGCACGCCTATCGTGCCCGGCTTAAACATGCCAGTCGGCGTTGTGTGGCTCACGGGCGACAGTTCGGTCATGCCATAGCCCTGAACGACTTCGCAGCCGAGTCTGGCAGATGCCTCTTGAGCGAGTTCTGCGCCCAAAGGCGCGGCGCCGCTAAAGACGCATTCTAGAGAGGACAGGTCGTAGTTCTCAACGATTGGATGTTTGGCGAGCGCGAGCACAATTGGTGGCGCGACAAACGCGCGTTTAATCTTGTGATCCTGTGCCAGCTGAAGAAACTGCTCGAGGTCAAAGCGCGCCATGGTGACGACTTTACCGCCCTGGGCAAGCGCGTTATTCATCAGCACCTGCATGCCGTAAATGTGGAAAAAGGGTAGAAAGGACAGAATTGTCTCGCCCTCGTCAACGGCCAACACTTCGGTGGACTGGACTAGATTAGCCACGAGATTGTGGTGGGTTAGCATCACACCCTTTGATAAGCCCGTCGTGCCGGAGGAATAGGGCAGTGCGACAACGTCGCTCGAAGCCACTTCTGCCTGGTCCTGCAAAGGCTCGCCCATCAGCGCAGTTAGCGGATCTACGTCGCTCGGATCGATTGTGAAGATCTGCTCAACCTTTGTTCCCTCGACAGCCTCCTTCGCAATAGGCAGAAACATTGAAATCGTCACGAGCAAGGTGGCACCAGAATCTTTTAGCTGATGCTGCACCTCATGTGCTGTGTAAGTAGGATTAATCGTAGTGACCGTGCCGCCCGACCATGCGGTGCCGTGAAAAGCGACCGCGTACTCTGGAATATTCGGCGCCATTATGGCTAAAACATCGCCTTTGCCAAAGCCTCGCGCCTTTAGGCCGCCCGCGAGCGATTTCACCGCATGAGCGAACTCGGCATAGGTCAGCGTTCTGCCCGATGCACCGTCAACGAGTGCAGGTTTATCGGCTAGGCGTTCTGCGTGACGCAGCACATAGGGCGTCAATGGGGTGTCAGGAATCGCAACGTCTGGAAATTGGCTTTTATAAATCATTTGTAGGCTCTTCTTGGTTAATCTTTGGTTGTTTGCTTGCAATCAGGTTACCTACCGAAAAATGCCAGAAAAAAGGCCTTCTGTCACATATTTAGGTGCATTAATTCCCTTGTCACGAGTACGCTTAGCCACCGCATCCTTAGCGGGCGCCCATTTCACCTGCTCCGGTATTTAAAACCCCTTTCCCTCTCTGTTTTTTCTTTGTATTGTCGGACTCAAAATTTGCAACCAACAATGGAAATTAGATTATGTGCGTCAGTAGCCGGCTTCGGTACGTTCTTCTCAACACCTTATCGCTTTTGGTTTTTTCAGTCCTGGGTCTGAGTAGCGCCCAAGCGCAAGAATCTGAATCGGCGGATTCTTCCGACTGGGTTGCAGCGACGATGTGCCACGTCGACAATCGCTCTGTAGATCTTAAGCAGGCGCCCTCATTTACGTTTACAGGGGCCGATGGCAATAATCCGCGTCATCTCGATGCAGCTCAGGCGGGGTTGGTCACGGCGGATTTCGCTAACTTAGAGCTCGCTTGGTCGATCGCATTTCCCGAAACCTCGAGCATGCGCGCGGCGCCGGTAATAGTGGGCTCCACTCTGTTCTACTCCGCTACTGACGCCGGCCGTGTGTTCGCGCTAGACACCGAAAGCGGCTGTGCTAAGTGGGTCTACGAGGCAGGCACTCGTTTGCGTTCCTCGATTGCCTATGACCGTCAGGGCAGCTCTGCGACGCTAGTCTTTGGCGATCAGGACGGATCGGTTCATTCCCTCAACGCTGAAACGGGCGAGGTTAATTGGGTTGTCAGTGGCCAGGCTACGGACAATCAGGCAATGATTACTGGAACGCCGGTGGTCGTTGGCGAGAAGGTCATTGTGCCACTCTCGGGCTCGGGGGTAATTACCGGCGGCAATCCCAACTATGAGTGCTGCGAGAACCACGGCGCGGTAACCGCGCTGAGCATGGCCACGGGAGAAAAGCTCTGGGAATACCACACGATGCCGAGCGCCGAGTACAACGGCATGGTCAGCGCCACCGGTGTAAAACAGCGCGGTCCCTCCGGCGCGCCTATTTGGACGACGCCAACCATCGACGCCAAGCGGGGGCAGGTCATCGTTACCACGGGTGAAAATACGTCACACCCCACTACCGGCACGAGCGATGCGATCATTGCCCTGGACCTTGAAACCGGCGAAGAGAACTGGGTTTTCCAAGCGCTAGAGAACGATATGTGGAATTTTGCGTGCAGTGCTAATGGCCCGAACTGCATCATCCTTGCGGATACCAACTCGGTCGATTTCGATTTCGGTGGCCCTGCGATTCTTGTCGAATCTGATGACCGCGAGCTGCTTGTGGCTGGACAAAAGTCTGGGGACCTCTGGGCGCTAGATCCTGCGACAGGCGCTGTCGTTTGGAATCAGCGTGTTGGCGAGGGCACGGCGCTCGGCGGCAATCACTGGGGCATTGCGACAGACTCCGAACGCGCGTTTATGACGATCAATGATCCTGAGAACATCCTTGAAAACGGCCAGGCCGGTTTGTATAGCTTTTTCCTCGGCTCCGGTGAGCCCAGCTGGTCCTACAAGGTTAGCCCGGAGTGCAACGACCAGCGCAGCCGGCGTCTGCGTCGCTGCGAATCACTCTTTGGTTTTTCAGCAACGCCGCTGTCGGTAGATGGCGCAGTAATCACCGCAGGGCTAGACGGTCGTCTTTTTGTTTTCGATTCGCAAACCGGAGAGGTGATTTTTAAATACGATACGGTTCAAGACTATGACACCGTCAACGGTGTTGAGGGCTACGGGGGCTCAATAGACAGCCACTCAATCGCGGCCGGCTCGGGGATGGTGTTTGTTGGATCGGGATATGGTTCGTTCAGACAAGTAGCGGGCAATGTTCTTTTGGCGTTTAGGCCAAAGAAATAACGTCGCGATGCGATCGAGTCGGCAAACTAACTGCCAGCTGCTCGAAACAACAGTCGAAAGGAGTGCTGAGTCCTGCTTGATGCACTGCAGATAAATTTTAACCCCGATTCTTTTCTACTTTTGAATCTCCTATTGGCGCTGATGATGTTCGGCGCCTCACTCTCCGTGCGCTGGTCGGATTTCACAGTGATCACCCGATCGCCAAAAGCGGTGATTATCGGGTTAGTTTGTCAGTTTTTCCTACTTCCTTTGCTCACCTACTCTCTTACGAGTGCGCTCGATGTGGATGCCTCGGTCGCGCTCGGTATGATTCTGGTCGCATCCTGTCCGGGGGGCAGTTTTTCAAATATTATGACTTGGCTCTCCCGAGGGCATCTGCCTACGTCTGTTTCAATGACGGGGATATCCACTTTCGCTTCACTGATCCTAACCCCGCTTAATTTTGCGTTCTATGCCGGACTTAATCCCGAAACGAGCAGCTTACTTGAGAGAATTTCAATTGCGCCAATAGAAATCATGCAGCTGATCTTGATAGTGCTAGTGATTCCTCTGGTACTTGGGGTCGTCATTGGTCAGCGGCACCCTGCCTTCGTAAGCAAAGCGGATAAGCCATTTCGTTGGCTATCAATGCTTCTTTTTCTCACGTTTGTGGTCATAGCCTTTAGCGCTAATGGCACACTTTTTCTTGAGTACGCGCAATACTTCGTTGCCCTCGTCGTTCTACATAACGCGCTTGCACTGCTGATTGGCTATGTGTGCGCGCGAGTTGCGAGACTCGAGCCTGACAAGGTCAAAGCGGTCACTTTGGAAGTGGGCATACAGAACTCGGGTCTGGGTCTCATCATCGTCTTTAACTTTTTTCCCGAGCTGGGTGGGGCGATGATCATCACCGCATTTTGGGGCGTGTGGCATTTAGTGAGCGGCCTCGCGCTATCGCTTGTGTGGGCCCGAGGCGCAGGTTAAGCCCCGATTCAACCCTCCGGAGCGCGGGGCTAACTGCTGGCGACCTTCGCCGCGAGTTCGTCGAAGCGCGCTTGCAACCAAGCTGTTTGCTGTTGCGGGGTGCCTTCGGGCAATTGCTCTGGATAGACGACGTCTAGCACATGCATATGCAGTCTGAGCGAGCGGCCGAAGCGATATGCCCACACCTGCAGCAGTGCTCTAACTACGCCGTGAAAGCGTTGTCCAATTTGCCGCAAAACCGAATGGTTAATATCTAAGTAGACCAGGACAATGGGCGCCTGAGAAGCGTGACTAAAGCGCACTACGCCGGGTTTCCACGGCAGGTCTTGAGCAGGTGTCCATAGCGGTCGCGACACACTGACTCGCCCAGCGGGCGTGACAACTAAACTCCCGCCATTGGTAAGAAACCTCGTCGCTTCTTTCACGATCTGTTTGCTAGCCTGACCGCGACGATTGGCGTCGACTTTTAACAGCAGAAACCAATCGGCTATGGGTTCGAACACTGACAGGAAATGTCGCCCAATCGCGCGGCTATCGTGGCCATATTTGCATCCAAGCCACATCGCGCCTAAGCCATCGAAAAGTCCATGGGGATGATTGCTGGCAAAAAGACAGCCTCGATTGCGAGGAATTTTCTCTGCGCCCGTCACCCGAATATTGAAATTGTTGCGGGCAAAAATTCGTTCTAGTAGTTCCTGCTTTGTTGGCTTGTCGGCAGCCAACTCATCGAGCAATTGATGGGCCCAGTGAACCCCAAGAAGTTTGAACAGTGCCGATCTCAGTGGCGCGGGCCAATTGTTGAGTATCATTGTTAGCCTTACCGTCATGCACGAGAAAAAGAGCCTTGCCGCGGCTGACGCGGGAGGTGATTTAGCAACTACAATACCAATGGTTGCATGGGGTATGCTAGATTGGAAATGAATAAGCAAAGAACGTTTTTACCTGGCACGCAGGCCCTGACTTTGAAACAGCATACTACAAGGAGGAGTCGCGACACGATGAAGCTCTATAACTCTATGGGACCCAATCCGCATATCGTGCGTATGTTTGCGGCAGAACTCGGCACAGAACTGCGGCTCATCGACATCGATTTGCTCGCTGGGGAGAACCGAGAGCCGGCCTTCCTTGCCCGCAACCCAGCAGGACAACTGCCTGCGCTAGAACTCGAAAACGGAGAGATTCTCGCCGAAGTTACTGCTATCTGTGAGTACCTAGATGAGCTCAGCACGACCACTCTTCTAGGTGACACACCCATCGAGCGGGCGCAGACTCGTATGTGGACACGACGACTCGATTTGTCGATTTGTGAGCCCTTGTTGAATGGCTTTCGCTACTCCGAGGGCCTATCAATTTTTCAGAGTCGCATGATCACAATTCCGGAGGCAGCCGAGGGATTAAAACGAGTCGCTCAAGACAGGCTTTCGTGGCTTAACCAGCAGATGGCAGATGGTCGCCAGTTTATTGTTGGCGAGAGGCTAACGCTCGCCGATGTCTTCCTTTACTGCATGCTTAACTTTGGCAACAGCGTCGGTCAGCCCATGTCACCCGATCATACGCATATCGCGAGGTGGTATCAGCGTATGGCGGTTAGACCTAGCGCTGACGCTTAGTATTTTTTGATCTCAAAATTTGGCATTAGAAGCCGCTAGGTGGTTATGAGACCCATGAGCGCAATCATTTACCCAACGACTAACCTTAATCAGATCGAGCAGCTGAGAATCTGCCGGGGTGATGGTGTTTACGTTTTTGATGAAGACGGTAAGCGCTACCTTGAGGGACTCTCTGGGCTCTGGTGCGCGTCTCTAGGCTATGGCAACGAAGAACTTATCGATGCGATAACTCAGCAGCTCAAGACGCTCCCTTACAGCCAATTATTCGGAGGCCGAACCCATCAACGCGCAATAGACCTCGCTGATGAGTTAGCATCGATGGTTCCGGTCGACGATGCGCGTATTTTTTTCGCAAATTCAGGCAGCGAAGCGAACGACTCTCATGTGAAAATGCTGCGTTATTATTTTAACGTCATTGGAAAGCCGCAGAAGAAAAAAATAATTGCTTTTGAGAAGTCTTATCACGGCGTCACGGTCGCCTCAGCTTCGTTGACTGGCCTTCCTGCAATGCACACGCATTTTGATCTTCCTACCGAAGCCCTGGGTGTAATCCGTGCAGCTACGCCTCATTATTACCACGGACAGATGGATGGCGAATCCGAGTCAGAATTCGTAAAGAGGTTGGTCAACGATGTCGAGGCACTAATCTTGCGGGAAGGTGAGGAGACTATAGCCGCCTTTATAGCAGAACCTGTCGGCGGTGCAGCAGGTGTGATGGTGCCTCCAAAAGGTTACTTTCCAGCGCTGAAAAAAGTGTTGGAAAAGTACGATATCCTATTTTGGGCTGACGAAGTGATCTGTGGTTTTGGGCGGACGGGCAATGACTTTGGTTGCACAACCATGGAGGTTAAGCCAGATCTGATGAGCCTCGCGAAGCAACTTTCGTCGGCGTACATACCAATTAGTGCGAGCATTATCCCCGGGTTCATGCACGAGGCAATGCGCGACCCGAGCGAACAGGTAGGGATATTTGGGCACGGGTACACTTACACAGGGCATCCTGTTGCTTGTGCGGCGGCATTGAAGACGCTTGAGATCTACAAGAGAGATAGACTGTTTGAGAATGCTGCTGTCGTTGGTGCTTATATGCAGACTAGACTCAGAGAATTTAGTGACCACCCCTTAGTAGGCGAGGTGCGCGGCACCGGCCTCATCGCAGCAGTCGAACTCATGAAAGACAAACGCCTGCGCACGAGTTTTAGTGACGGAAAAGTAGGTGCGATGGCTAAGCAGTTCTGCCAAGAACAAGGGCTATTAATTCGCGCTGTCGCAGGTAATAGCCTCGCTTTCTGCCCGCCGCTCATTATCAACAAAACGCAGGTGGATGAGATGATAACGATGTTCGGTGCAGCGTTGGAGAAGACATTAGATTTCGCGACGCGGGAAAAGTTTATTGCGCTGTAAATCTCGTTAATCTGAGTAAAAAAGCGTCCTATTTTCTTCAGGACTGTGCTCGGTAAGCAGTGACACGATAATCATTACTGGAAGGCCCACGAGCCAGCCCATATAGGATGAAGCTAGGCCAAATGGCTCCCCGGTTAGTGACCAAATTACAGCGGAACCCCCTCCGCAAAGCATGCTCCAATAAGCACCCTTCGCCGTAGTCCGTGGCCAAAACAACAGCCCAAGCATTGGGAAAAATAGTCCCGCCGCGCCGAAGGTGTATGCGTAGAGAATTAGCTCCAATACATTAGGTACTTGATACGCTAGCCCTATCGCAAGTACGCCTAATACAACTACTGCGATACGCGCGACGCGAACAAGTTCACCGTTACTTGCTCCTGGTTTGAGCCTTTTCCGATAGATATCGTTAACAAAAATCACCACCGGACCCATTAGCATCGAATCGGCGGAGGACATTACTGCTGCCACATACGCTGCGATCACGATACCTGCTATTCCGGCTGGCAATAGCTCTAAAATTATCATTGGCGTTGCCATCTCGGGATCTGTAATTTCTGGCAACAACATCCGTGCAATCATGCCAATTAACGTGCTGCCAATCGCAAAAAGTGGCCACTCGATAGGCACGCCCGTGAGGAGAAAGCTTTGACGTGCAGTCTTTTCATCGCGAGCCGCGATGATACGCTGCATTCCTGCTATAGAAATAAACCAAACAGGAAATACCGCAAAAAACCACTCGGCTATCGTGCCCCAACCTGCGGCACCCCACTCGACCATAGAGGCAGTCTCGGGGTCGGACTCAAAGTGCGTGACGATACCCTCCCAGCCGCCCACTTCAACTAGACCGATCGGCACCGCGATAAATACGATCCCGACCATAAGGATAACCATCTGAAACACATCGGTAAATATGACGGCTTTAAGTCCACCCATCGCGGTGTAGGCTAGCACGACCGCACCAGAGGCAATCACTGCGAGCGTCAGGTCAAGACCCATAGTGACCTGCACAAGTTTTGCGCCGGCGATGATTTGGCCGCCCACAAATGTAAACCATGCAAGCCCGATCACAATCGCTGCGATGGTTCCTGTGCGCCGATCAAAGCGTGCTTCAAATAAATCTCCGGTTGTCAGACCCTTTACGGCGTCCGCCCAACGCTTGACTTTCGGGACCATAAAGAAAGAGACGATGATGATGCTTAACCCAGAGATCGCAATGAACCAGGAGCCAGCTATCCCAAGTGTAAAGCCAAGTCCGCCCATCGCTATACTAAAGCCCCCACCTATGTCAGTTGCAGCGGTAGAGGCTGTCGTCTGTAGCAGGTTCATATCGCGATCGGCGGCCAGAAACGATTCGCTATCGCCTCCTTTTTTCTCTGAGCGTGCGACTCTAAGGCCGATCCCTATAAGAACGATGAAATAGATTCCCATCGCGAGTAGATCTAAGCCATGCAGTGCTGTCATAGTATTTTCTTCTCGGCTGGTGGTCAGCTCTCAACGATTCCTAATCGTCGAATCCTCAAAGAGAGCTTGTTATTCGCTGCAAAGGGGCTGTAACAGAATTGTTATTGAGGTAGCCTCTTATTCGTTTTCGATCGAGTCTAACAAGAAGGGGTGCTTATGTCGCATGATGCCAAAGGAGCGAATAAAAGCTCGGCGTTGTTCTACCAATCCGAACTCCAGAGGCCGCTCTTTTCACATAGCGACGGTATTTACCTGTGGGACGTCGACGGTAAGCGCTATATCGACGGTAGCAGTGGTGCGATGGTCTCGAATATTGGCCACTCTAACCCGGGCGTATTAGCGGCAATGGTCTCGCAGATGGAAAAGGGTACCTTCGCCTATCGTCTGCATTTTGAGAATGAACCTGCAGAGCAACTCGCCCAAGAGCTTGTTGCTCGGAGCCCGGCAGGCCTAGATAAAGTTTTCTTTGTCTCGGGTGGCTCCGAAGCGGTTGAGAGCTGTCTAAAACTTGGGCGGCAGTGGGCCGTAGCGACAGGGCAGCCTCACCGACATAAAGTTATTTCCTGTTTCCCCTCGTACCACGGTTGTACTTTTGGTGCGCTCAGCATCACCGGCTACACGCCACTCAGTGAGCCCTTTGATGCGATGATGCGAGCAATGCCAAAGATTCCGGCGCCGCGGTGTTACCTTGAACGAGAAATTTATGCAGAGGAAAACGATGATGCTCTCGGCCTGCGCTATGCTGAGAATCTGCGCGATGAAATTCTGAAGCAAGGTGCAGAAACTGTGCTCGCTTTTATTTATGAGCCCGTTGGGGGGGCTTCAACAGGTGCGCTCGTTGCACCCTCTACTTTTCATCAGCGGATTCAAGAAATCTGCAGAGAATTTGGCATTCTGTTAATACTTGATGAAGTCATGACCGGCGTCGGTCGCACCGGTAAATTTCTCGCAGCAGAACACTGGCAACTCGAACCAGATATGATCGCCCTATCTAAGGGTCTCGCTGCCGGGTATTCGCCACTCGGCGCGATGCTCGCGAGTAATCGTCTGGTCGACCCAGTGCTTGCGAATGGTGGCTTTATGCATGGTTTTACGAGTGCTGGCAATCCACTTTCTTGTGCCGCGGGGCTAGCCGTACTGAAAGAACTCGATTCACTTGATCTTGTAAAAAACTGTGAGCAGCGCGGCATCGAACTCAAAACAGGGCTCGAAAAGCTGATGACTAAATACCCTTTCATAGGAGATGTCCGCGGGAAGGGCTTACTGCTAGCCTTCGAATTGGTCGCGGATCGCGAGACAATGGCTCCGTTACCCAAAGCGCTTAATGCACACTTAGCGCTGGTTGATATCGCCTACGAGAATGGTCTTATCATCTATTCACGACGAACACGAGGAGGGGTAGAGGGTGATCATTTTCTGGTTTGTCCTCCACTCAGCATAACGTCACAACAGATTAGCGACATACTGAGGTTAATCGACATGAGCCTTGAGCAGTTCGCCAATGTTTTAGCGTCTTCACCAAATAATAATGGAGCTTCGCGATGAAATGTATCTACAGCAGCGCTCAGGAAAACCATTATCCAAAAAATTATTTAGTCAACGGTATACCGCAAGCGAACCCTGAGTCACCAGAACGGATCGGTATGCTCCTCGAGGGCGTGCGAGCTGCGGGGTTAACCTTAGAATCGCCGCCGGCTTACACGCGTGAACATTTGTTGCGCAGTCACCCAGAGCGCTATCTCACGTTCCTCGAGACGGTAGCAGAGCGCTGGCAACGTATCCCTAATGCAGCTGATGAGGTGACGCCAAATATCCATCCTGACACTCGCAGCGGCGGCTATCCTAAGTCGGTTGTTGCGCAAGCCGGATTTCACATGCTAGATGCGTCCTGTCCGATCACAAGTGATACGTGGGGTAGCGCAGTCTGGAGTGCATGGAGCGCGATTCATGCAGCCGAGCAGGTCATTGCCGGCGATTCTTCCTGCTACGCACTATGCCGCCCCCCTGGTCATCATGCGGGGCCAGAAGTTGCCGGTGGATTTTGCTATTTAAATAACACGGCCATTGCAGCAGAGCATCTGCGCACAAAATTTGCTCGCGTCGCAGTGCTCGATGTCGATCTGCATCACGGTAATGGTACGCAAATGTGTTTCTACGATCGAGCCGATGTGCTGACCGTTTCTCTGCATGCACACCCCGAACGCTTCTATCCATTTTTCTGGGGTTACGCAGACGAGGATGGAGAAGGAGACGGCGTTGGTTTTAATAAGAATTTTCCTTTGCCACGAGGCACGGGAAATGATGTCTATCTAGAAACGCTCGATAAAGCAATTGCGGAGGTTGAAGCATTCGCACCTGATGCGCTCGTCATCGCCTTGGGGCTCGATGGCTTTGAGGGAGATCCTATTGCGGGCCTATCGATTACGACAAAAGGCTTTTATGAAATAGGGAATATGATTGCAAATAGGCTTGAAATGCCGACAGTGATCATTCAAGAAGGCGGCTATCCATGCGAAGAGTTGGGTCAGAATTTAGCGTCTTTTGTGCGGGGATTTGACTGCTAAATACGATAAAAGACAGTTTACTTTAAAGGGCTCATAAACACTATGCGGATTACCTATCTCTGGCTTGTGGTTATTGTACTTTTGCCTGCGCTTGCTAATGCGCAATCGGCATTTATGGCTCTTCAGCCAGACCGAATATTCTCTGGCGAAACGCTTTATGAATCTGGCGAATGGCTTTTGATTAAAGAAGGCCATGTCGTTGGCATCATTTCAACAGAGGCGGAGTTGCCACCCGGAACTGAGAAACAGCAATTAAAAGGCAAAACAATGATACCTGCCCTAATTGATGGACACGCACACTTGGGGTATCAGTCTGTAAATAGCTGGGGCGCGCAAAATTATAACGACGCTAATTTACTCGACAACCTCTCGCAGTACGCTTACTACGGCTTTTCGACGGTGTTCTCGGCAGGCAGCGATCCGGTTGCGTTCATAAATGAACTTCGAGCCACTATCGAACTCGAGTCGCTACCTGTAGCAACCCCTCTTGCTGCCTATGGGGTTGCTCCCAAAGGCTACGGCCCAAACAATACATTCCTCGATGAGATTCGAATTGTAGAAGCGAAGCAAGAGACTAATATACTGTTTGGCTTAGACCAGATATCTGATATTCAAACGCTGTTAAACGCAGTGGAACCAAAACGAGACGCCATAATTAAAATATGGGTAGACGATCGGGCAGGGACGCAGCCGAAATTAGCCGAACCCCTTTACACCGAGTTAGTTGATCAAGCTAATCGGACAGGCATTAAAGTAGTAGCACATCAACAAGACTCAGACGACACTGTTAGGCTCGTGAAAGCTGGTGTTGCTGGATTCTTACATGGAAGGTTCGAGGATGAATTAGGAGAGGGATTGAGTCGTTCGCTTGCAGAATCGAATACTTTTGTTATTCCGAATTTGGGGCTTTCTTTGCTTCGCAGAATGACTATCGCTGAAGACCCACTGTTAATCGAGACGTTGCCCCCTGCCACTTTATCTCGGCTCGGCAGCAGAGTGTTTGCAGAGACTGAGAAAACGATACCTGCCTCTAATTCCAATGACCTGATTCGGTGGCAACTAGACCAATTGATTTCGAACCTCGACGCGTCAATAAAAAGAAGTTTTGGGTCTGCTATAGAACGCGGTGTTCCAATAATATTAGGAACCGATGCCGGGGCGCTCCCAGATCATTTTTTTGGCTACACCGGTCATAAGGAATTAGAGATATTTGTTGCCTTAGGAATGACGCCAGAGCAAGCAATTAGAGCCGCAACTTATGCAGCTGCATCACGACTCGGTCTTAATGATCGCGGTCTATTAGAGAAGGGAAGACGAGCAGATTTTCTACTGTTAAATTCGAATCCACTTAATGATATTCGCGCTACGCAAGATATCCACGCTGTGTTTTTGCGTGGCATAAAACTAGATCGACAAGCGATAAGTAGGCGATTGACGCAAGATTGACATGGCCTAAGATGCAACAGTAAAAAGATGTCTGTCGACTGCCACAAGTAGCAATCGGAATGAGCCATATTAAACAGCGCAACGGTTGGTAGTTAGCAGATGTGCGATGAATTGAAATTTCGATAAGAAGAAAAGCAAGCAATGGAGTTCACTATGCCTAGAAAAAACTTTGTAGCAATAGCTGCAGCCTTCCTGGTTGTCGCTATGAGCGGTGTTCTTAATGCCGCTGAATTGAAACTGCTGCGCTATGGACCAACGGGCGAAGAAAAGCCGGGGTTGCTTGATGCGCAGGGAAGGATTCGTGATCTATCGGCGCATATTGATGATATCGGGCCGGCCACCCTCTCCGATGCTGCGTTGGAACAGATCGCTCAGATTCCCACAAACGAACTCCCGCTGGTGCAGGGTAATCCGAGAATCGGCGTACCAGTCACGGGCACTGGCAAAATCATTGCGATTGGATTCAACTACGTGAATCACGCTGCCGAAATGGCGGTGGAGCTGCCGACCGAGCCGTTGGTGTTTATGAAGGCCACCTCTGCGCTGAGCGGCCCGTTCGATGAGGTAATACAGCCGCGCAACGCCCTAAAACTCGACTACGAGTCGGAGCTCGTTGTTGTCATTGGACGCCGTGCGCAGTACATCTCAGAGGATGAGGTTTTCGACTATATCGCGGGATACACCGTAGGGCACGACGTGTCCGAGCGCGCGTTTCAGCGTGAGCGCGGCGGGCAATTCACCAAGGGCAAAAGCGCGGATACATTCGCGCCGGTTGGCCCCTATCTTATTACTCGGGACGCTGTCGACGATGTGCAGAACCTCTCTATTTGGTCTGAGGTGAACGGTGAGATGCGCCAGCAAGGTAATACCGCTGACATGGTTTTTGGCGTCAAGCGGATCGTGAGTCACTTAAGCCAATTTATGACGCTCTACCCAGGCGATCTAATCTTCACGGGAACGCCCGCGGGCGTTGGTGATGGCATGGTGCCACCGAGTTACCTCCAGCCCGGAGATGTGGTGCGCGTCGGTGTAGAGGGTCTGGATTTTCAGCGGCAGGTTATTGCGGCGCCGCGTTGATCTGATGCGCCTCTCTGACAATCAGATCTCTTTGCTAAGACACTAGTCCCGCACACACTCTGCACTAAACTTTACGCTGTCGAAGGGGAGCTGCTGAGTAATTGCCTTGAATGCTTCGGTTAGATCGGTCGCGAGCGTCCAAGGAGGATTAATGACAAGCATTCCGGTAGAGGACATTTTTCCGCGGACAGACTCGTCTCTCACGGCAAGCTCAAAATGCCAGAGCTTGGAGTCAACGAAAGCTTTTATTGAATTAAGCATCGGGAGATGCGGCGCGCCATCGATCACAGGATACCAAAGGGCGAATACTCCGTTGTGCATTCTGAGGTAAGCCGCTTTAAGACTCGTGACCGCATCGGTATAGTCCGCGGCAATTTCGTAAGGGGGATCGATAAGCACAAGAGCGCGAGCGTGTTGAACTGGCAGCAATGGAGGCAGGCCCAGAAATCCATTGGTTGGTGACACGCGAACGCGTCTGTCTTTAGCGAAAAGCTCCTGTAAACGAGGGGCCTCGGTGGAATGCAGTTCGAAGAGCTTCAATTCATCCTGTGGCCGAAGAAGATCAGCGGCGATAAGCGGCGAACCGGGATAGCGCTCTTGAAACAAATAAGATTCGATGAGATCGCCGTAAACCTTCAGCTGCACTGGAAAGTCATCGAACTCGAGGCTGCCGACCCCCTGCGCGAACTCTCCGGTCTTAGCGGCCATTTCACCGCCAATATTGTAAATCCCCGCACCAGCATGGGTATCGATATAGCGGATTGGCGCCGGCTTGTGCTTGAGATAGTCAATAATAAGAGACAGGACAGCGTGTTTGAGCAGGTCAGCGAAGCCTCCTGCGTGGTAACCATGGCGATAACTAAGCATTCGACTCAGCACTCAAAATAGGTCTATGTTTGATGAGCCTCATTAGCGAGGCGGCAGTGTTTTAGCGCTAGTTTCAGCTATTTCAAAATCCAAGAATAGACCCGGCCCCGATTAAAGTCGCGAGACCTAGGATTGCAAAGATCGCTGCTGCGATTGAATGCACCAGTCTCATTGGAATCTTATTGGCAAGCTTATCGCCGACGAACACAGCAGGTACGTCTGCAATCAGCATCCCGAGCGTCGTGCCAATGACCACTAGCAAAGGTACTGCGTAGTGGGCAGCCAAAGCAACTGTTGCGATCTGAGTTTTGTCGCCCATTTCGGCGAGAAAAAAGGTAATTAAAGTTGCACTAAAGACTCCGAGCTTTCTGGCGATCTGGATTTCCTCGTCCTCGATCTTGTCAGGAATCATCGTCCAGATTGCCATTCCGATAAAAGATATGCCTAGGATCCAACGCAGTGTGTCTGGGCTAACAGTCGCAGTAATCCATGCCCCTACTGCGCCGGCAAGGCCGTGATTGGCAATCGTAGCAGCAAGGATGCCAAGAATAATCGGCGCCGGTTTTTTAAAGCGCGCTGCAAGGATGAAAGCGAGAAGTTGGGTTTTGTCTCCAATTTCAGCAAGAGCGACGACCCCGCAAGAGATGAGGAGCGATTCCATAAAATTCCTAGATTGGTTTAGAGACGATTAATCATGACGCAATCTAGACCATTTGCGAAGGCGTGATGGTTAAAGATTTTGTCCAACTGCGCACGCGATTGTAAATTGATATTTGGTGGCGCGGAGGCGGAATTAAATAATGCGGCTCAATTCTTTATTAAAAGCTTTATTATTTTTAAAGATTTAATACTATCATCATCTTGTGGTTTTATTGCTAATTCTCTTTCATAAACTCAATTGCTCGACTAAGTCAGTACCAAAATTATCGAAATATTGAAGATATCTTCGTAGTGTAAGTAAAAAATTTTATCGAAAGGTCTCTATGACTAACGCAATGTATTCCGTACGACAGAGCAATCGAGGCGTGGTCATTGCCGCGCTGAGTCTTTCTTCGCTATTCGCACTCTATCTTGCCGCCAGTTTTGATTGGCGCCAAAGCGTCCTCTTCCTAGTAGGCTTAGCCGCCGGAACGATTCTTTATCATGCCTCTTTCGGATTCACGGCGGCATGGCGTGAGGTCGTGAACACTGGCAACGGCGCTGGTCTCAGGGCGCAAATGATCATGCTCGCGCTCACCGTTTTGATATTCACGCCGTTAATCGCTTGGGGTGAATTCGGCGGTATTAGCCTCAGAGGCAGCGTGGCTCCTCTCAATATCGCCGTCGTTATCGGCGCTTTCATGTTTGGAATTGGCATGCAACTGGGTGGCGGTTGTGCATCTGGCACTCTCTTTACCGTTGGCGGTGGCAATATGCGCATGGTTGTAACTCTTGCAGCCTTTATCGCAGGGTCCTTGCTCGGCAGCTGGCAATGGGATCTCTGGCAGGACGCTCCAGGTTTCGCGCCCGTCGCGTTATCACAAAAATTTGGCGTAGTAGGCGGTATAGTTGTTAGCTTCGCACTCTTCGTCGCTGTCTGGCTGGCGTCGAAAGCGTATGAAGCGCGACGCGCTGCTGCGACAAATGTGGCATCTAAAACCTCGCCCGATTACTCATTTTTCCGTGGCCCTTGGCCGCTGGTCGCGGGCGCAGTCGCTCTTGCCGCGGTCAATGTCGCTACACTACTTCTTGCCGGACGCCCCTGGGGTGTGACCTCGGCATTCGCGCTGTGGGGTGCCAAGATAGTTACGACACTTGGCTTCGATGTCTCTCAATGGGCGTTCTGGGCGAGACCGGGTTCTGCTGCGGCATTAGAGAGTAGCGTATTCGCAGACGTCACGTCGGTTATGAACTTCGGCATAATGGGTGGTGCGCTCCTCGCCGCGGGTTTCGCAGGAAAATTCGCACCCAGCTTCAAATTACCCTTTCGCTCTTTTTTAGCTGCTGTTTTCGGCGGTATTTTACTCGGCTACGGCGCGCGCATCGCCTTCGGATGCAATATCGGCGCTTACTTTGGCGGGATAGCATCGACAAGCCTACACGGCTGGCTCTGGTTTGTGGCGGCCTTCCTTGGGAGCAGTGTCGGGACGAAACTGCGCCCTTCATTTGGTTTATAACGAACGTTAAAACGCATAAGAAGTACAACTTAATCTTTGAACCGCGGCTAGTGCAGTTTTTTTTCTATTCCCCGATCAAAATCTAAAGGTATAGCGGAACTTCATGCTGAGATCCGAACGCGCGGAGTGGAAAGAGTTATCACGATCCCAATCCTGCATGTTGTGGTTCAAGACAATAAATGCTTCTTGGCCTGCCTTCGGGATCCACTGCAGTCGTGTATTGATTCCGATCTCTTCTGAGAGATTGTCATATTGGATTAGGCTTATCCAATACAAAGTCGGCGAGAAGGCTATTTGCGAATTCGCGCTCGTCAGCCGAGTGATAAAACTTCCCTGCGGGAGCATGATATCGTTCCAGTCGCTGCGGATCGTGGCAGTGAAGTAACGTGACTGATTCCAAGTAAAGCTCGCATTCACATTTTTTCGAGTGCCGTTATAAAAATCCCCCGTCCTGTAACTGAAGCTACCGGAAAAATTTCTTTGTCCGCCGCTAGAAATGCCGAATTCTTGCTCATCGAACTCATAGGAGCCAGGCTGAATCACCACCTCCCGGCTGGGATCACGATAAATTCGGAACGGCGCACGTACGACTTCTTTATTGGAGACGTAAGACAAGCGGATGCTGTCACGCGTATTCGATTCTAGTTCTAGCAGACGAAAGGCTACGACTTCGCTTTGCAAACCGTCGTCGATTACGTTCACTCT
>JALRKV010000139.1 GCA_023254735.1 Pseudomonadales bacterium
GACAACGCTGACTGGGCTAAAGAGGCTATGCTGCGGGCATGGTTTGAACATGCTAACTCAGGTGGTGGAGTAGCTAGATCTAGGGTTAAGGTGGACTATCCTGATTTGGCCTATTTTGTATCTGCGCAGGTACGGTGACAATTCCCACAGCCCTGAACCGCCCCCGGGGGTGTCATGAGGGCCGCCGCAGTAGCTTACATGCGTGGCGGCTGCAACTCACTGTGGATTCTAGAGTCCATCAAAGAGGACTACTATTGCCGGCCCACTTCTTGAACGAACATTGCGAGTTCCATGGAATTCTTGCCATTCGAGTTGTATTCTGTGTATCGGTGTCGGTGTCCAAGTCCCTCCTATCTTAAATGCTAGTGTTGTTCTGTCTTCGAAGGAATCCGTCATATTGTTTTTGAACTCGTAATCGACGTGCCCTTCGATGAACAAGGTTGTCTTATTAAGAGCTTGGAGTTGCCATGTCTGATTAAAACCAGTTCTTAACGTACCAATCTTTTCTCGGTTACCGAATGGTTCTCTCACCGATCGGCCGAGGTTATTTACCTGCTCTCCGTAACTACTATCCAGAAAATGTATGCCACTTCTCCACTGTCCGACTCCACCGAGTGACGGAATGACTCGTATTAAATCAACATTATGATACTTTCTTACTTGATCCACAGAGTTTGAGATAGGCAAAGGCAGGGCAGGAATATTCACCACGTTATTGCCTCCCCAATCTAAATGGTCTGATCTAAAAGAAATTGCCCAATTGTTAGTAAATTGAGCGCCTCCCTCAAGCCTAAAACCACTGCCATTACCTATTCGATAAGCATCTACAAATTGCGGTCTACCAATATTCTCTTCTGATATGTAGCTGACTCCTAGGTAACGCAATAAATTTGACTTTGACAATTGCATACCAATCACGCCGAAGTCTAGTCTCTTTGCGCTTGCTCGTAAAAGATCAGCCTCTTCAAAATCTACATGCCTAGCTGTCGTTTTAAGGAAGTATGAAATGTCACCTTGATTCGCGATATTGAATATCGAGTTGAACTGACCTAGGACGGTCGAAGAAGAATAATTTTGTGAATCTTTTTGGCTTGAATTTGATAAGGCCGCAGCGCGATGAGTTCCGGTTCTTGAGAGCAAATCACCTATTGGCGCGTCGAATGCGATGCTTTTTCTAAGCCCTGACATGCCAGCCGCGGCATACACTCTTCTTGCTTGTTCGTTTATAGAACTTTGAGCTAAACCCATCGACTGTACCGATAGAATAGCAAGCAGAATACTCAGTTTGGATGCAAGTGAAGCCATGATTTAACCTCTATAGAATCGAGAGTAGACTAACATGTATCTTTGGATCACTCGCGAAGCGGAATTAGTACAACAATTTGCGCTGTTTATAGCTGCCTCACAAGTTTTAATCAAATCATGCTTATTTAGTATCCGCGTCGCTACAAAAATAATCTTCACAGCCCTGAACCGCCCCCGGGGGTGTAATTCGGACCGCCCTTGCTAGTTTTGCGGATTCTGATAGCCTGTTAAAACAGGGTTACGGAAAAAGTTACGGAAACTAAAGCGATTTGACCATAGAAGCGCCTGTTTACATGCCCTACAGGCCAGTGTTTATGCTAGGTTGTTGCCTCTTCTGGGCACCACTTTCTGTTTTTCTACTTACTATTTCTTACTAATTCCCGCTACCCTCTTTAGGGGTCAGACCCTTTTCTAAACCCACCTGTTTTTCTACTCAATAGACTCGTGTCTATGGTAGCTTAACGCCGTAAGCTGGCAATGCACTTGCTGGAGCACCTTCTTGTTGGTAATTACTTGGGGAAATATTATGTTTACGTTTTCGAGATTAATCGCACTATCGTCACTGCTTGTGCCTGCACTTGCCGTGGCGCAAACCTCAATGTCGGTCGAGGAAAAAATTGCAGCGGCACTTAAGGGCGAGCACCGCACGGAAGCCGAGCTTGCGCGCGATGCAGACCGTGATCCGATGGCGGCTTTGCAGTTTATCGGTCTTCGCGATGACATGACCGTGATCGAGTTTTTGCCTGCCGCGCAGGCTTACTATACGAAAATTCTTGGCCCCGTTCTCGTAGAGAAAGGCCATCTAATGACCGTCGATAACAGCAGCACATTCAGTAGCTGGGGAGACTGGACCGAAGAGCCTGAATTTGCGATGACTCACCCCGTAGTGATCGAGAATAACTACAACCGCGCAGAAGGCCGCTACGTGCCTGGCGAGATCGATTTTGGTGTTTCGCAGGCTGATTTATTCTTACATTTCCGTGAGTATCACAACTTTAACGAAGCAGACAACATGCGCATCAATGCGAAGGTTTTTGATACGCTAAAATCGGGCGGCGAATACGTGGTCGTTGATCACACGCGTCGCCACATGCAGCCTGAGACTGGTGTGTTGGGCCGTCGAGAAGACCCCGTTGACGTGATTCTTCAGGTTCAGCGCGCAGGCTTCGTTCTTGATAGGGTCTCGGATATGTTTTTCGAAGAGAGCGATGACCTCACACTCGAAGTCGGCCAGATACCCAATATGACCGATCGCTTCTTCCTCGTGTTCAAGAAGCCGTAGTCGCTAAAAAGTTCGCTCGTTATTATGCAACAAGAAAAGCTCGGCAACTCGTCGAGCTTTTCTTTTTTAACTGAAAGGTATTAATCGGCCAATCTGTGTGGCGACTTCCTTATTTTCTCAAGGTCATAGCCAAGCGACTCCACTACCGCGATAAGCGCTTCGTAGTCGGCGTCTGATATCTGCGGCGTACGCGCCATCACCCACACATAGTCTCGCGCGTTGCGCCCGATAATCGTTCGCTCGTATTTATCATCCAAGTAAACAACTCTGTAGTCGGCTTTAATTGGCCAGATAAACTGCATCCCCCACACCGCATTGCCGGTATCTTCAACAACGAAGCCCTTGGGGTTGTATTCTTTGCGCTCTCCACTAAACCCACCTTGATTAAAGGCAAACGTCGTGGCAACTGTCCCGTCGGAATTAAGCCGGTAGGTTTCGACAGGATTGTAGGCATCGGTTTCGATAAACGTCGGAATGTTAGCGATGACATACCAATCGCCCATGAAACGGTTCAGGTCGACCGACGCAACGGTGGGCATTGGATCCGCGGTTTTGCACGCGCTAGCCATCAGCATGAGAACTATCGGGATGAGCGTGTTAGATAAACGCATAAAATTTCCTCGACTTATTAATAAACATACGCCGGTAACGAAGCCCGCTCCGTATACGCTCCGCTGATTCGCTACTCGTCTTCGCTGCTAACGAATACACTTGGGTCGCCGTCGCTGTCGACGCTGGCATGCACCGTAATCGGCCTACAGCAGACCTGACAATCTTCTACATACTCTTGCTCGTACACGCTGCAATCAACAAGCAGCTCGATCGGCTCCCCGCAGTAGGGGCAAGAGCTATAAACTGATTCTAGGGAAAAGTTATTCATGGTTGGAATACGCACCCGCAGCAGGTTGCGATCTGTGCGCGACAGAAGTTGCTGAAGTGGGCGAAGAGCGTAGGGGGATGAGCGCACCCGCAGCGCCTAGGCTGCACAGATCTCTGCGTCCGAAGAAAGGTTGGCCGCAGCGTATCGTAGGCGCTTGGCAGCCGCGGGTTCGAGTCGATGCTCAAAAAGTGTTAAGTGCTGGAGAAAGGTTTTTTCCACTGC
>JALRKV010000077.1 GCA_023254735.1 Pseudomonadales bacterium
CACCGAAATTGTGCGCGGCGCGGAAACGGCGCATTCGCGGCCTCTAGCGCGGCATGTGTTTTTTCCATCGCCATGACAAAATCACGCCCATTGGGCGTCTCGGCCCAGTCGGCTGTGTACACACCAGGGGCGCCGCCTAAAAAGGCTAATACAGCAAGTCCGAGGCCGGACGCAGAGAATGCATGTCGCCATGCCACCCACAGCGCACTGAAGGAAAGCATCATCATAAAATCTAAATTGAACTGACCAGGCCAGGCTACGGCAGCCATATCGCCGAAGAAGACAGCGAACAGGTTCATCCCATAGTCACCAATAACCACAAGCGTGTAGCCGCTTAAAATAATGAGCAATGCGAGTAAGTAAAGTCGAAACAGGGTCATCTTGGGATTCCTCTTATTGTTGTGACGGTCTATCTTTTGCTATCGTCCTTTTTCTATCGGCGTAACCGAAAAACACCTGAACGAGGTCGGCTCACCCTAGCCTATACATTCGCGTAATGAATATTCTCACCAAGCCAACGTCTGACTAATGAGTCGACGACTTGCGGATGTTGGCTTAGCACATGATCGGCTGCGTCTTTAACCTCGTCGAGCATTGCCGCATCGCGAACCAGATCGGCAATCCTAAATTCCATCAGTCCGGTTTGCGCGGTGCCGAGAACCTGCCCGGGCCCGCGTAGTTCGAGATCTTTCTCCGCGATATAAAACCCGTCGTTGCTTTCGCGCATCACGCCGAGCCTCTCCTTGCCGTTGCGAGAAAGCGGGCTTTGATAAAGCAAAATGCAGTGGCTTTTGATCGAGCCGCGCCCGACCCTTCCGCGGAGCTGATGCAGCTGCGCGAGTCCCAGACGCTCGGGGTTCTCGATAACCATCAGGCTCGAATTAGGCACATCGACTCCCACTTCGATTACGGTTGTCGCAACGAGCAGATCGATTTCGGCCGCCTTGAAGCGCGCCATGACCTCGGCCTTTTCACTCGGTTTCATGCGCCCGTGGACGAGGCCAACGCGTACCTGCGGCAGCTGTTCTGCGAGCTGCTGCGCCGTTACCTCCGCCGCCTGACATTGCAGCACCTCTGATTCGTCTATTAACGTGCATACCCAATAGGCTTGGCTTCGGTTTTCGCAGGCCGCGGCAATGCGCTCAATCACCTCGCCCCGGCGCTCGTTAGAAACGATAAGCGTGTTAACAGGCGTTCGCCCCGGTGGCAGCTCATCGATAATCGAATTGTCTAAATCTGCGTAGGCGCTCATCGCGAGCGTGCGCGGAATAGGCGTGGCAGTCATTACCAGCTGATGCGGATTGATGTGCATCGACGCGGCCTTTTCGCGCAGCGCGAGCCGCTGCTGCACGCCAAATCGATGCTGCTCGTCGATGATAATGAGCCCGAGCTTCGCATAGTGCACCTCACCCTGAAACAGCGCGTGAGTGCCGACCAGAATCTGGCAGTCGCCCGACGCGACTCGCTCGAGCTGCTCGGCGCGTGACTTACCCTTCTGTTTGCCGCTGTGCCAGCCAACCTCGATACCCAAGGGCTCGAACCATTGCCTAAAATTTACCGCATGCTGTTCGGCGAGAATCTCGGTTGGTGCCATAAGCGCAACCTGATACCCAGCATCGATCGCACGCAGCGCCGACAGTGCGGCGACTACCGTTTTTCCCGAGCCGACGTCGCCCTGAAGCAAACGCAGCATCGGCGTTGGTCTGGAGAGGTCATCACTGATCTCCGCGAACGCGCGGCGCTGACCGCCGGTTAATTCGAAGGGCAGTGTAGAGAGAAAGCCGCGAATGAGCTGGTTCTCGCCGGCAAACTGCGGCGCTGTCTGCGCGGCGGCGTCGTCTCGCAGGCGGCGCAGGCTAAGCCTATGAGTGAGCAGCTCTTCGAAGGCAAGGCGATCACGTCCGGGATTGGGCGCCTCGCGATCCCAGCCGCCGAAGGCATTAGCGGGTGGACGATGAATGTGCCTTATCGCGTCGGTAAGGCTGGCGAGGTTGAACTTAGCGACAATCTCGCGTGGCAGGTAGTCTTCGATTGCCTCGTTGCCCACGACGAGGTCTACCGCCTGCCCGATTATACTCCGGAGCCTCGGCTGCATGAGCCCTTCGGTTGTGGGATAAATCGGCGTGAGCGTATCCGAGGGTTCTTGGCTTACCTGTGAGAGAGGCTTGTATTCTGGATGGAAGAGTTCAAAACCCGCTCGGCCATGTTTAACCTCGCCGTAAACCCGCAGCTGTGTGCCGACCGCAAGCGACTCTTTTTGCGCCGCGCTGAAGTGAAAGAAGCGCAGCGTCATGCTCCCCGATGAATCCCTCAGACTGCAGCGCAGACTTCGGCGTTTGCCAAACTGCAGCTCACAGCTCGTTATCTCGCCTTCGAACTGCATGTACTCACCGACTCTTGCGCGCGCTGCAAGCGTAACGCGCGTTCGGTCCTCATAGCGAAGCGGGAGATGAAAGAGCAGGTCTTGTATCGACGTTATGCCAATAGCGGCGAGCTTCTTTTCGAGCGCAGGTCCCACACCTTTGAGTCGTGCAGGCGACATTGCGTCGAGGCTCTTCACCATAGATTTGGCTCGCTCGGGGTTAGAGGCAAAATGCTATATACAAAGCACCGCGTCGATTTCGACGTTAACGCCCCTCGGCAGCGCCGAGACCTGAATCGTCGCGCGCGCTGGGTAAGGCTCGCTAAAGTACTCCGCCATGATGGCATTCACCGCGGCGAAGTCGTTAAGATCGGTTAGGTAAATAGTAAGCTTTGCCGCGTGAGCCAGCGAGCCGCCGGCTGCCGCGCAAACCGCGATTAGATTTTTAAACACCTGATGCGTCTGCGCCTCGATACCGCCGGCGACAACTTCCATCGTTTCCGGCACCAAGGGGATCTGACCTGAGAGGAAAACCATCTGACCTGATTTTATGGCCTGCGAATAAGGGCCAATTGCGGCGGGCGCTGCGGCGGTTTGAATCGGTTCTAACGTCGACATAATCATTTCCTTGGTGGTAAATCTGAGCAAGCTCAAACGCGGAACAAGTTATTCGTTAGCGCCTAGGATGCTCTTTATGGTTTTGCGAACCTTGCGGCTCTTCACGCGCGTCACCTTGAGCACCGAGCGAATAAGTCTAACTTTCTTTAAGACGCGCGCGAGGTGAACGCGATTGCGCACATTCAAACTCAAATTAACAATGCTGAAACGCGCATCGCGCTCGACGGTCGAAATGCGTTCGATATTTGCTTCGCAGCCAGTGATAGTGGTCGCAAGCGTTGCGATAATTCCGCGCTGATTCTCGAGCTCGACACGCAGCTCAACAGAGAACTCACCCTTCACGTCAGGATCCCAGCGCACCGACACGCACTTCTCTGGGTCGTCGATAATCTCCGCGATGTTGTTACAGTCTTCGGTGTGAATCACCATGCCGCGGCCCGTGCTGATATGCCCAACGATCGGATCGCCTGGAATCGGATGACAGCATTTGGCATAGCTCATCACCATGCCTTCGGAACCGCGGATGTCTATCGAGCCTTGGCGGTTTGACTCTTCTACCGCATCGACGGCGCTGAGTTCTTCGTTGTCGCTTAAGCGCTGCGCAACCATAAACGACATGCGATTGCCGAGGCCAATTTCGGCGAGCAGTGCGTCCAGTGAGTCGAGCTGCGTTTGCTTGAGCACCGACTCGATGTTGGCCGGGGGTAGATCGTCGATCGTTGTGCCAAAGCCTGCGAGCGCTTTGGTAAGCAGCCGCCTGCCGAGCGCGACAGATTCAGAGACCTTTTGATTTTTCAAATAGTGGCGGATGTTACTGCGCGCTTTTCCCGTAACCACAAAGCTTAGCCAAGCAGGATTAGGCTGCGTGCCGGGCGCCGTAATAATTTCTACTGTTTGACCGCTCTGTAGCGGCTCGCTCAGTGGCGCGAGGCGACGGCTTATTCGGCATGCGACGCAGGAGTTACCGACGTCGGTGTGAATCGCATAGGCGAAGTCGACGGCGGTTGAACCGGTTGGCAATTCGAAAATAGTTCCTTTCGGCGTGAACACATAGATTTCGTCGGGGAAGAGATCGATTTTTACGTTCTCGATAAATTCGAGTGAGTTACCCGCGTGCTTTTGTAATTCGAGTAGGCCGTTTACCCATTCGCGTGCGCGCCCGTGGGCGTTGCCGGGCAGGTCTTCGTTTGATTTATACAGCCAGTGCGCGGCGATACCGTTGTTCGCCATCGCCTCCATCTCTTCGGTGCGAATCTGAATCTCGATGGGCACACCGTGCATGCCAAAAAGCGAGGTATGCAGCGACTGATAGCCGTTCGCCTTAGGGATAGCGATGTAATCCTTAAAGCGTCCGGGAACGGGTTTATACAAACTGTGAACGGCGCCGAGCACGCGGTAGCAGGTGTCCGCTTTGTCGACGACTATTCTAAACGCGTAAACATCCATGATGTCGGAAAACGACTTGCGCTGACTGCGCATCTTCTCGTAGATGCTATACAGGTGTTTCTCACGGCCGCTGCAGCGGCCTACTAAACCCTCGCGCTCGAGACACGCCTCTATCGAGGTTTGGATTTTGGTGATGATCTCTTTGCGGTTGCCTCGTATTGCTCTGACCGCCGCATCGATGCGGCGAGCGCGCATCGGATAGAGCGCGTTGAAGCCAAGCTCTTCGAACTCGACGCGGACGTTGTTCATGCCGAGGCGGTTGGCGATCGGCGAGTAGATGTCGAGGGTTTCGCGCGCGATACGTCGGCGCTTCTCGGGGGTGAGAACATCGAGCGTGCGCATGTTGTGGAGGCGATCGGCAATCTTGACCAAAATGACGCGCAGGTCTTTCGCCATTGCCATCGCCATTTTTTGAAAGTTCTCGGCCTGCGCTTCGGCGCGGCTCGAAAACGTCATCTTGTTGAGCTTGCTGACGCCATCGACGAGCTCAGCAACACTGTTGCCAAACTGCGTCTTGATCGCGGTTTTAGTGATGCCGGTGTCTTCGATTACGTCGTGGAGCATCGCGGCCATGAGGCTCTGCGGGTCCATGTGCATTTCGCACAAAATGCCTGCGACGGCTAAGGGGTGAGTGACATAAGGCTCGCCGCTGCGGCGAAACTGCCCTTCGTGCGCCTGCTCGGCGTAGTAATAGGCGCGGCGAATGCCGTTAATTTGATCGCGATTGAGGTATGAAGAGAGACCCGACACCAGTGCGTCGATAGACTCAACGGGTGGGGCGATGGCTGTGACGGGCACTTAACTCTCCCTCTCATCCACCCGCTGGCAAAAGAGCCGCGGGTGCGGCACTTAGAACTTGCTAGTCTTCTACTTCTTCCGCAGCAGCCTGATCTGCGCCCACTTCCTGTGCGTCGTCTGCGAGGACGATATCGGCTGCAGCTGCCTCGATAGCGGCTTCGGCTTCGGCAAGTGCGTTTACCTCGGCTTCCATGTCGATCTCTTCGAGTTCGTGACGCGGCTTCGCCTTGAGGATATCGGCGTTAACATGTCCCTCGGCGATTTCGCGTAGCGCGATAACCGTTGGCTTGTCGTTGTCTGCGGCGACCATCGGGTCTTTGCCACCCGTCTGGATCTGACGCGCGCGCTTGCTCGACACCATGACGAGCTCGAAGCGATTCTCTACGTTGTCTAAGCAGTCTTCTACAGTAATGCGAGCCATTTCAGTACCTTATACCATTGTGGGGCGTGCCCCGAATTTAATCTAACGGGAGTCGCTGGGATAATTCACAGCGGGTCAGCGATTTTACGCAATGTTGCGGGAAATTGCAGTCTTTTCAGTCAAATCAGCGAGTTAAATTGCCGCCGCTCAGCGCTGCTAGCTCACCCTCGTCGCGCACTGCTCGTCTAATTCGCTGTTTGGCTAGTCGTTTGGCTAGCCGCTTAGCAGTGCGCTCAGCATTGTCTGGAGGCGCTGCGATTGCACCTCGCAGCTGAGCCGCTGCGACAAAATAACCGTCTTTAGCTCCGCAAGCGCGGTCTCGAAATCGTCGTTTACCAAAATATAGTCAGCTTCCTTCACATGCGATATTTCGGCGACGGCTTGCCGCATTCGGCGCGCAATCGTCTCGGCATCGTCCTGCCCGCGCCCTGTCAGGCGCTGCGTGAGCGCGTCGAGCGAAGGAGGAAGAATAAATATCGAACAGGCCGAGGGGTGCTGCTCTCGCACCTGCGCCGCGCCTTGCCAATCGATCTCGAGAATAACATCGACGCCCAGAGCCAGCTGCTCGTTGACCCAAGTTTTTGATGTGCCGTAAAAATTGCCGTAGACCTCGGCGCTTTCGAAAAACTCCTCGGCTTGGCGCATCGCGCTGAAAGCCTCTTTGTCGATGAAATGGTAGTTCACCCCGTCGACCTCACCCGCACGCGGCGCGCGTGTTGTATGCGACACCGACACCCGAAGCGATTCGGTACTATCGACAAGCGCCTTTACGAGGCTAGTCTTGCCGGCACCCGAAGGTGCGGTGACGATAAACAGCGTGGCTTTGGAGGCTCGATCGGACATGCATAAACTCTCTTTCGCGTGAGCGGACTATTATCCGCTAGAACTGGCTTAGAGTGTAGAGTCAATCGGTTAGGTTCCAAGTGGCGCGTAGTTATCCCTCACTAACGAGCGAGTGTCTGTCTGAGTCGGCTGTTTAGTTAGACTCAGCCTCCCTCTCGGCCCTTCTTGCGCCTGCCAAAATACCGGGCATTGCATAGTTACCCTCGTGACAAGCGTATTCGTAGAGACGGCCGTCGGTTGCATGAAAGCTCAGTTCGGCGGTCCACGGTTGGCTATAAAGATTGCTGTCGTCGACGGTAAACTGGTAGACGATCTCAGTGTCGCTGTAGCGAGTGAAGCGTTCGGTAATTTTGCCCGCCGCCGAAATCGGCACAGAGCTTTGTTGCATCTGCTGTGGGTTGATATTTACCGTCTCCACTATCAACGTGTCGCCTTCATACCAGCCCACTGAGTCGCCAAACCATTGCTGAAGTACCGCCGGGCGGCGGTTGGCACGCGCCTCTTCTTCAGAATCAAACGTCGGGATAATGCGAGCATCGTGCGCCATCTCCACCAAAATAGTCACGTACTCGTCGGTCTGAACAAACTGATAGGTGCTGTTGTACAGCGTGCCCATCATGCCTGGACCTGCGGTATTACCAAAGCCGATCAGGCAGCGCTCGGCCAGCGGCAGCGCTTCGGGGCCCGAATTGTCGCCGATGCCTGTGAGGTAGCGGTAGCCGAAGCTCTTTCTGTTCAAATCGACTAGCGGTTCTTCGAGCCTCGGAATCTGGCCATTGGGTGGGTCGATTATATAAGAGGTGCGGAATTCGCCCATCACATTGGCCAGCTGCGAGCCCGGATCGGTCCAGAACGAGTTATAGCCCCTGAGTCCAAAATCGATACTGCCCGCTGGCGGCGCGCCATCAGGCGTTTCCGCCGGGGCGCTCTCATCGAAATCGCCTGGGGCGATGCCGGCGATCGGTGTCCCGTCTGCGATTTGCTGCGCGAGATCGGCATTCACCACAAGCGGCTCTACGCCCTCGGGACGTGTGAGGCCGGTGAGTGACATATTTGTGAACGTCCCGTTCAGATCGGGACGTTGTGCAAAGGCCGCGCTCGTGGCGGCAAGTGTCAGCGCTGTAACGAGTAAAGTTTGGGTGAGGCGGCTTGCTGTCGTCATGTTGGTCTCCTCGAATGGGTTTAGCGAACTATTTCATACTTTATAACAGAGAAACGACGTTTGGTCAGGTCCAGTCTGATCCGTCCCATGGGTTCCATCGTTATAAAGCTGCTCCACCCTAATTCTTCCTAAAGGACATATAAGATGATTAACACACTACGCACGTTGTTCATCGCTCTAAGCTTTACCCTATTCTCTACAGTTTCGCTTGCCGACCATCACGGTGGCGGACATGCAAAAGACATCGTCGACACTGCCGTAGACGCTGGCTCGTTTAGCACACTAGTCGCAGCTGTTCAGGCTGCAGGCTTGGTAGATACATTAAAGGGCGAAGGCCCTTTCACTGTATTCGCACCAACAGATGCAGCGTTCGCGGCATTGCCAGCGGGCACGGTCGAGAATCTTCTCAAGCCCGAGAACATTTCAACGCTCGCTGGAATTCTGACCTACCACGTGCTGCCGGGAAAGGTGATGTCAGCTGACATCGCTGGCAAGTCACTTGACGCCGCTACCGTGCAGGGCATGAACCTCGCTATCGACGCAACCGATGGTGTAACAGTCAACGGCGCGAATGTCGTGACAGCCGATATCGAAACATCGAACGGCGTGATTCACGTAATCGATACTGTACTGATTCCCTCAATGTAATTTTTGAGATCTTCAGTGGTTAAGAAGAAGCCGGCCTTGAGCCGGCTTTTTTGTGGAAGATGCTACGAGTTATCTCCAAAAAAAACTGGCAGCGCCAAGGCCGAATGGCATAGAGTTGTCCTGAGACCATTTCCGCCGAGCTCGTTCTTAGTGATAACCTTTCGACAGAGGAACCCATGACTGACACAACTTACACTCCGCCAAAAGTATGGACATGGGACACCGAAAATGGCGGTCGATTTAGTAAGATCAATCGTCCTATCGCGGGCGCCACACACGAAAAAGAACTACCTGTAGGGGAGCACCCGCTTCAGCTGTACTCCCTCGGCACTCCAAATGGCGTCAAGGTAACGATACTGCTCGAGGAGCTACTCGCACTTGGTAAAGATGCCGAATACGATGCGTTCTTAATTAACATTACCGAGGGCGAGCAGTTTAGCAGCGGCTTCGTTGCGCTAAACCCGAACTCAAAAATCCCCGCGCTGCTTGATACCGAAACCGGCATTCGCGTGTTCGAGTCCGGCGCCATTCTGCTTTACTTGGCCGAAAAATTTGATGCATTTATACCGAAAGACCTACGCTGTCGCACCGAATGTCAATCGTGGCTAATGTGGCAAATGGGCAGCGCGCCCTATCTCGGCGGCGGCTTTGGCCACTTCTACGCCTACGCGCCTGAGAAATTCGAATACCCAATCGATCGGTTTAGTATGGAGGTCAAGCGTCAACTCGACGTGCTCGATCGCGCACTAGCAATTAACGACTATTTATGCGGCGAAGACTATACGATCGCCGACATGGCAGTGTTCGCCTGGTACGGTGCGTTGGTGATTCACGATTTATACGCCGCCTCCGAATTTCTGTCGGTAGCGAGCTATAAAAACGTAGTGAGATGGGCAGAGCAAATCGATATGCGCCCAGCGGTAAAGCGCGGCAAACGCGTCAACAAAATTTGGGGACCCGAGGACGAACAGCTAGCAGAGCGTCATTCGGCGGCGGATTTAGACTAAAAACTGAGCCCTGTGCGCTGGGGTGAGCGGCAGCTTGCCAAGCAACACTTCATGGCAACCGCCAAACAAAAGACACCGAGTAATAATCCTATTCGATATTCTGAATTTGCTCGCGCATCTGCTCAATCAGCACCTTAAGATCCACCGCGCTTCGGGTGGTCTCCACCACTATCGATTTCGACGACAGCGTGTTCGCCTCACGGTTAAGCTCTTGCATCAAAAAGTCTAGGCGGCGACCCATCTGATCGTCGCTACGCAGAACGCGCTCCACCTCGTTGACATGCGCGCCGAGTCGATCGAGTTCTTCGTCGATGTCGGCCTTCTGAGCGAGCAGCGCGACTTCTTGCTCGAGGCGAGCTGGGTCAATCTCGATCTCGATTTCGCCGATTTTTGCAACGAGGTTCTGGCGCTGTTTGGCGAGGATATCCGGCATCATCAATCGCACATCGGCGACGATTGCGCGTATCGCGTCGATGCGCTGGCCGATAAACTCGCGAAGCTCGGCGCCTTCGCGCTCGCGCGTGGCAATGAGATCGTTTAATGCAACAACAAACAGTTCAAGCGCATCATTTTCGAGCGTTTGTTTGTCGATCTCGGCGGTGCCGATAACACCGGGCCATCGGAGCAGCTCGGCGGTCGAAAGCGGCGCGACGTCTGAGGCAAGCGAACCGATTACGTCGCCGGCTTCGAGCAGCTGTTTAACCAGCGCCGTATCGACATGAATCTTACCGACTGAGGCGCCGTCGGCAGCCTCGGTTTGAAATCGAAGCTGACATTCTACCTTGCCGCGATTGAGCTGTTTACGCAGCGCCTCGCGAACCGTGTTCTCGAGCGCACGAAAACTTTCCGGCACACGCACACTCGCTTCGAGATAGCGATGATTCACCGAGCGTATCTCCCAGGCAAGCGAGCCGTAGTCCTTGTCGATCTGCTGGCGAGTGAAGGCGGTCATACTCTGGACCATGGTCGATCTCCGTGTGCAGTAAAGAGCCGAGCATAACCCAAGTTGCGAGGGTTGTCCGTTGTGTTACCTTCGGCGAGTCTGGCTAAACCGGTTGCGGCTCGCGTTAGATGCGCGATTGCGCGATAATTCGCGCTCAACGTACGGTATCAATGATGCCGTCCCCTCTGATCTACCGCAGAAAACGGATATTCTATGACAGACCTAGCCCGACCCAGCCAACGCCAAGCCGACCAATTACGCGAAGTAAAACTCACGCGCGACTACACCATGCACGCCGAAGGGTCGGTGCTTGTCGAATTCGGCAATACGAAGGTGCTGTGCACCGCAAGTGTCGAACAGGGCGTGCCGCGCTTTCTTAAGGGCAGCGGCAAAGGTTGGGTGACAGCCGAGTACGGCATGCTACCGCGCTCAACAGGAAGCCGCATGGACCGCGAGGCCGCACGTGGAAAGCAAGGCGGGCGCACGCAGGAAATTCAGCGCTTGATCGGTCGCGCGCTGAGAGCAATCGTCGACATGAAACTACTCGGCGAAAACACGATTAAGATCGACTGCGACGTTATTCAGGCGGACGGCGGCACGCGTACCGCATCTATCACCGGCGGCTGTGTTGCGTTAATCGATGCGGTTAACTTTTTGCTGCGCAATAAAAAAATTAAAGACGACCCCATCAAGCACAAGGTCGCTGCGGTATCAGTCGGCATCTATAAAGGCCACGGCGTGCTCGATCTAGACTATGCCGAGGACTCCACAGCCGAAACCGACATGAACATTGTGATGATCGAGAACGGCGGCTTTATTGAGCTGCAGGGCACCGGCGAAGACGGCGATTTTACTCACGCGCAGTTGCTCGAGATGATCGGCCTCGCTGAGAAAGGCATTCGTGAACTATTCGATGTGCAAACTAAGGCGCTGCGCGGCTAACCGCTACGACAAAAGACGGAAACTAGGGGCAAAAGATGAAAGACTTTCAAAGCAGATTCCTGCACTTTGTAATCGATCATGAGATTCTGCGCTTTGGCGAATTCACGTTAAAGTCGGGTCGTAAAAGCCCCTATTTTTTTAACGCCGGACTATTCAACACCGGCGGCAAACTCGCCTTTCTTGTGCGCTGCTATGCCGATGCGATTCTTGACTCCAACCTCGACTACGATGTGCTTTTTGGCCCCGCGTATAAAGGCATTCCGCTGGCAGCGACGACGGTCGTCGCGCTTTCGTCGGGGCACGGCGTCGATAAGCCCTATTGTTTTAACCGTAAAGAAGCGAAAGACCACGGTGAGGGCGGCAGTATTGTCGGCGCGCCACTTGCCGGTCGCGCCTTGGTGATCGACGACGTCATCACTGCGGGGACTGCGATCCGCGAAGCGGCGCAGATAATTACCGACAATGGCGCAACCATGGCTGGCATCGCTGTTGCAATGGACAGACAGGAACGCGGCACCGGTGAGCTATCGGCAATACAAGAGGTCGAGCGTGACTATGGCGTGCCTGTGATCAGCATCATTCAGCTTGATCACATCATTGGCTATCTCGAAGCGAGCCATAATGGCGAGCTACAAAAATTTCTGCCGGCCGTTTCGCGCTATCGCGAAGAGTACGGTGTAAAGGCGTGAGACGCTTACGTTATGCAGGCGCGTTGCTGCCAAAGCCATCGTCGATGCCGTAATGCATCATAAGATTCGCGCTTAGATACGGCCACTGAATGTCCCAATGCTCGAGCGGCGACTGCGTAAAACCGCTGCGCACAAACTGCGCGAGACGTCCCTCGACCGCCGCTAGCAGCAGGCTGGTGAGCGCGGCCGCTGAAATGCTCGGCTTCAAATTTTCCCGAATCTGCGCCTCGCGCAGTATCTGCTTTATCTGTGCCTCGAGACGCGCATAGAACTGGCTAATGCGCTCTCGGAGGCGATCGTTCTCGCCGTTCAATGCGTCGCCCGTGAGTAGCCGCGTCATGCCGGGGTTGCGATCGCAGAACGTGAGAAGCAGCGAGAGAATATTATAGATGCGCGTCTCCGCTGTGCCTTCGTCGGCGGCGAACCGCGCAATGCGTGCAAACAGCGTGTCTTCGATAAACTGAATAAGCCCCTCAAACATACGTGCCTTGCTCGGGAAGTGGCGATACAGCGCGGCTTCCGAAACGCCCACTTCGCGCGCAAGGGCAGCGGTGGTGATACGCGCGCCGGGCTGTGTTTCGAGCATCTGCGCAAGCGACTGCAGAATGTGGTCTTTGCGTGAAATCTTAGTCGTCGTTTCCATGGCTTCGCATCTTCTCTTTTTCAGTAAAATTGTAAGGGCAGCGTCCGATCAGCGCAGTCGCAGCAGCATTAGCCCAGCGACTCGCTGGTGATTAATGTGCCAACGCCCTCGTTGGTAAATATTTCGAGCAGCACCGCATGCTCGACTCGACCATCGACAATCGTCGCGCTGCGTACGCCGCCTTTTACCGCATTGAGCGCACACTCCACCTTCGGCAGCATGCCGCCGTGAATGGTTTTGTCGGCGATTAAATTGTCTACCTGCTGCGTGCTCAGTCCGGTCAACACATTGCCGTCTTTATCTTGCACGCCTGCAATATTCGTCAACAGTATCAGTTTTTCGGCGCCCAGCACGCGAGCGAGTTCACCGGCTACCGAATCGGCGTTGATGTTATAACTCGCGCCGTGCTCATCTGTACCGATCGGTGCGATAACAGGAATAAAATTACTGTTCTTCATCACCTCCATGATCTCGGTGTTAATGCTGACAATCTCGCCAACCTGACCGATATCGATACCGCCGATTTCTGCTCCGCCACCTTTGAGCTTGAGCTGCTTCGCGCGGATCAGATTGCCGTCTTTGCCCGTTATACCGACCGCCTTGCCCTGGTTTTTGTTAAGCAGCGAGACGATCTCTTTGTTGACTAAGCCGCCGAGCACCATCTCCACTACATCCATGGTCTGGCTGTCGGTCACGCGCATGCCGTCGACAAAATTCGATTCGATGTTGAGTTTGGTCAAAAGCTCGCCGATCTGCGGCCCGCCGCCGTGAACGACGATAGGATTAATCCCGACCAGTTTCATCAGCACGATGTCGCGGGCAAAGCTTTGTTTGAGGGCTTCGTCGACCATCGCGTTGCCGCCGTATTTAACGACAATCGTTCGACCCGTGAACTTCTGAATATAGGGCAGCGCTTCGGTCAGCACCGTCGCAATATTTTTTGCGTTACTCAATGTCAGTGACATGGTTCTCTCTTTGTTAGTAGCCAAGCTGCGCGTCTGCGCGCTCTGTTTTACGTGGTGAGGCGTTCGGCAATCAGTTGTAGCATTTTACGCGCAACCAGCTGTTTGTTGCCCGCGGGGAATTCTCGTACGCCCGCCGCATCCACTGCCGTAATCGCGACGCTGTCGCTATTAAAGGTATCGGTCGCTTGATTGGCAAACAGCAGGTCGAGGTTTTTTGCTTTGAGCTTGCCTTGACCATTAGCGACGACGTTCTCAGTTTCGGCGGCGAAGCCAACGACTAGCTTCGGTCGCTGCGCAAGCCTCGCTACTTCGGCGATGATGTCGGGGTTTTTAACAAGCGACAGCGTCATTTCATCGCCCGCTTTCTTTATCTTCTGCTCGGCTATCTGCGCTGGCCGATAGTCGGCGACGGCGGCAACGCCAATAAACACATCCGAGCTGCCAACAACCTCAAGCGTCGCGGCTAACATGTCCTGGGCGCTCACAACGTCTACGCGCGCCACCCTGTCGGGTGTGGCGAGCGTCACCGGACCGCTTATGAGTGTGACGCGCGCGCCGGCTGCCGCCGCCTCGGCGGCGAGCGCGTAGGCCATTTTCCCCGAACTGTGGTTGCTTATGTAGCGCACCGGATCCAATGCTTCGCGCGTAGGCCCGCCGGTAATGACGACATGGCGACCGGCAAGCGCGCCCGTGTCGAACAGCGCGGCGCAGGCGCTGACAATCTCATCAGGCTCAGAAAGCCGCCCAAGGCCGACATCGCCGCAGGCCTGTTCCCCTGACCCCGGACCGATCAGCGTGTAGCCTCGCGCCGCCAGCGCCGCGATATTGGCCTGAGTCTGAGCATCGCTCCACATGCCTTGATTCATCGCGGGCGCAATGGCGATTGGGGCGGGGGTTGCGAGCACAAGTGTGGTGAGTATGTCGTCGGCCTCGCCGTGGGTGATGCGCGCAATTGAATTGGCCGTCGCGGGTGCAACAAGCACGAGGTCGGCCCAACGGGCGAGTTCGATATGCCCCATCGCCGCCTCGGCTTCGGGGTCGAGAAGGTCTAGATGTACGCGGTTGCCCGACAGCGCCTGGAGCGTGAGCGGGGTGATAAATTCGGTAGCCGACTGGGTCATCACCACGCGCACCTCGGCTCCGGCCTTAATGAAGAGTCGAGTAAGTTCGGCACATTTATAAGCCGCAATACCGCCGGTAATGCCCAAGAGTATGCGTTTATTCGAAAGGCTCAACATGATGATTCCAACGAGGCGACTGCGCCTTCGGGTTTATTGCGATCAGCTGCGCAGGCTTGCGGCGAGCCGCGGCAAACAAGCACACTGAGTCAAGCGCACTATGCAAGCGCACAACGTAAAGTTGCGTAAGTATAGCAGGCGAATGCGTCGAAGAGAGTACTTACTAACAAACCCGTGGTCGCCGACCGAAAACGGCAAAAAGTCGCCCGTCTGCGCTGCGCCGCCTATAGTTTAGTTTAAAGATAGAGTTAACCCTGAATCTAACCAAACGCTTACGAAATTGCTGATTACATCCTGCTAATACCCATAAACCGAACCACAGTCCCAAGAGATGACATGGCTCTGTCTGCATGGCCTGAAAGCGAAAGGCCCCGCGAGCGATTTATCGCCGAGGGCCCGCAAAACTTATCCGACGCCGAACTCATCGCGCTGGTTTTGCACACCGGCGTGCGCGGCCGTTCCACCGTCGATCTCGCACGGTCGCTGCTTGCCGAATACGGTGGGCTCGCGAATTTGCTCGGCGCCGACAGCGAACGCCTGTTGCGCTCGCCGGGCATTGGGGCAGCCAAGGCGGCGCGGCTCGGAATCATCCGCGAGCTATCCCACCGCCATCTCGCCGAGCCTCTCGCTGCGCGCGATGTGCTCGAAAACTCGACCGAGACCCGCAACTACTTTCGCGCCCGCTACCGCGACTGCCCGCGTGAGGTATTCAGCTGTTTGTTTCTCACCAATCAGCATCATATTGTCAAACTCGAGGATATGTTCACAGGTACGATAGATGCCGCGGCGGTTTATCCCCGCGAGGTGGTTAAGCGAGCGCTTTATCACAATGCCGCGGCGGTGATACTCGCCCACAATCATCCTTCTGGCGTCGCCGAGCCGAGCCGGTGCGATATCGACATCACCCTGCGGCTCAGAGATGCGCTTGGCACGGTCGATGTGCGGGTGCTCGATCACTTGATTATCGGGCATTCGCAGGTCGTGTCGCTGGCCGAGCGGGGGCTAATCTAACGCGCCGGTTCACGTCCGTTAGAGGCGTGACAGCAGCGCGGGTGGCAGCGCGGAAAAACTAGGTATAGTGGTCTACCGGGACACGAGCACCTAGACGGCTCGAAAGCGGCGAATAATTGACGCTTTAGTGCGTCAAAACCACGCTTTCGTTTGCTATCTACCGGTGCTTTTGGTATAAAACGCAGCTCTTTTTTGCCGACATCCCCGTCGCGCTGACTCGGTCGGCATTTCGTGGTGACCTTACGGCAGGAAACATAAGTTCATTACAATAGTTCATTACAATTCACTAAGACTACTGTGAGGCGCGGCCCAGCTGGGTTAGGGTTAAACAGGTTATACGAGGCAGCAACATGTCTAGGGTTTGCATGGTAACTGGCAAGAAGCCAATTACAGGGAACAACGTATCCCACGCTAACAACAGGACCAGACGTCGGTTCTCGCCCAATCTTCAATCTCACCGTTTTTGGGTT
This sequence comes from Pseudomonadales bacterium, assembly GCA_023254735.1. GTDB lineage: Bacteria > Pseudomonadota > Gammaproteobacteria > Pseudomonadales > Pseudohongiellaceae > UBA9145. The sequence goes on from JALRKV010000077.1 coordinate 16,207, forward strand.
GAGTCTGAGAAGCGCTTCATCAAGCTGCGTATCTCAACGAAGGGAATGCGCATTATCGACAAGGTGGGTATCGATTCGGTACTGGCTGATATCCGCAAGAATGGCGCGAAGGTCTAAGCAACCTTCGAGCTAGCGCTTCAACTAGAGCTCGTCAGCGAGCTGATACGCAAGGCTAAAGCTATGAGAGACAAGATCCGTTTAGTGTCCAGCGCCAAGACTGGTCACTTCTACACAACAGATAAGAACAAGCGCACCATGCCCGACAAGATGGAAATCAAGAAATTTGATCCCGTCGTTCGCAAGCATGTGATCTACAAAGAAGCCAAGATCAAGTAAGCACGCTTACTCGCCCTCGCCGATGCGCCGCCACTAGGACGATGTCTCGGCAAGCGCTTCTTTTAGACTCTTGATTCTTCTACAGAGCACGTAAGCCCTGAATAGAAAATCAAGACTCGCGCGAAATCGCCGGCATTCGGCTACCCCAGTCAAGCACTGAGGGTTAACGAAGGCCGGCTTTTTTGCGCCTGTGGTTTGGCCACCGCTTTAAAAAGTAGAAAACGCAATTAACGCTTCGTCGCGACGATCACCACGCGCCGCGGCGCAGGGTGGCCCTCGATACTGCGGCTGCTGTCATTTGGATCCAACGAGTCTGCGAGCGACTCATAGGGCATCCATGCCGTCGCGCGCTGCTCTTCGGTGGTGGTCACCGACTCATCCACCACACGCACCTCATCGAATCCCGCTTTGCTGATCCAAGCCGTCAGCGTCGCAATAGACGGCACAAACCAAATGCCGCGCATCCGCGCGTAGCTGCCCTGTGGGATCAGGCTGTAGCCCTCGTCGCCCTCTACGTATAGCGTCTCGAGCACCAGTTCGCCGCCGCTTCGCAGGCAGTCACGCAGCTGCAGCAAATGGTCGATCGGTGAGCGTCGATGGTAGAGCACGCCCATCGAGAACACCGTATCGAAGGCGCCGCAGCGTTCGGGAAAATCGTCGAGGGTGATCGGTAAAACGTCGACCGCCACCTCGGCAAGATAGTGCTGCAGGAGTAAAAACTGCGCGACATACGGTACATGCGGGTCGATGCCCAGCACCTGCTTTGCCCCCGCGCCCGCCATGCGATACGCGTAATAGCCGTTGCCGCTGCCAACATCTAGCACGCGGCGGCCGACGAGTGGACTAATCGCATTCTCGAGCCGCGCCCACTTTAAATCGCAGCGCCACTCGGTATCGACGCCAACGCCAAACAGCTCAAAGGGCCCCTTACGCCAGGGAATAAAGGCCTCAAGCTGCGCTCTAAACTCGAGCGCCGACAGCGCGCCTTGCAGGTCGGCCTCATCGCCAATTATCAGCCGCGCCGAACTTAACTCGACCCGCGATGGCTGAACAGAGGGCAGAGCGTCAAGAGCCTGCGTCCAGCGGCTACTATCGCCGTGATTGAGCGCGCTCGGGGTTATGGAGGCGAGCGCTTGGGCGAGAGCATTAAGCCCCTTGTTGTCCGCGCGCGCGCGAAAGCGGTTGAGCTGCGCCGAATAAAAACGCGCGAACGCATCCGGCTCGAGGAGAGAACTAGCGTGAGTCATTACGGAGCCTTACTTAAACGCCACCATCGACGCGAAATTAAAACACTGGAACCAGCAGTCAACCGAATGGAAGCCGGCACCGTTCAGTCGCTCGCGATGAGCTGCCAGCGTCTCGGGAATCAGCACGTTTTCGAGCGCTGCGCGCTTTTGGCTAATTTCTAGCTTGCTGTAGCCTTGGGTCTCCTTAAAGCGATGATACAAGTCGATAAACAGTTCGTTGAGCGCGGGGTCGGGGAATTGGATCTTCTCAGAGATCACCAGCAGACCGCCCGGGCGCATGCCGTCGTAGATCTTTTGCATCAACGCCTCCCGCGCCGCAGGATCGATAAACTGTAGGGTAAAGTTGAGAATAACCATTGAGGCATCTTCAATTTTACTTTCGCGTAGGTCTTCGTGCCGGCACTCGATGTGGTGTGGCTCAGCAAGCGCGTCGAGTTTTGCCGAGAGCCGTGAGGTCATCGCCGCCGAATTGTCTATCGCGATAATGCGGTAGTCGTTATGAGGTAGCTGCTGCGCCACTGCAAAACTCGCGCCGCCGAGACTCGCGCCAAGATCGTAAATAGTACTTCCCGCGCCGCAGTAGCGTTCGGCGAGCACGCCGATCATCGAGATGATGGTGCTGTAGCCCGGCACCGAGCGGTTAATCATGTCTTCGAAAACGCTCGCCACTTGGTCGTCGAAAGCGAACGCTGTAGGTAGGCGTTCGGTCGCAAACACACGGTCGGTTTGTGCGCTGATGCTGTTTTTCTCGGTCATAATTTCCACCTAATTTTGTCGCACTTCAAGCGCGCGTGAGGGCGATTATATTCGACGCGCTTGGCTCTATACAGACGACCAGCAGAGCCGCTATTATCCATTTCATTCGACGCGAGCCGGGTGACATTTACATCTGTTTTGTGACGAGAGCGTCACACTTTTTGGCAGCCGAATATTAACACCGCGCGTCTTCTCTGAGGTCTTACCCGCAAAAACGATGAGTCAGTTTCAGTGTGAAATCGTGCGCCAAAAGCGCAAGACACTCGGCCTCTACGTCAAACACCGCTGGGTTGAGGTGCGCGTACCGATGCGCGCATCCAAGCGCGATGTCGAGACGTTCATCGCTACTCACCGAGACTGGATCGAGGAGCGCCTCATTGCAGAGGCCCAGCGCCACAAAAACAGGTTGCGCATCGAACACGGCGGCAAAATTTTGTACAAAGCGCGCGAGCTCACCATCGAGTTTCGCGACAATCGTAAAGAGCGCGTGATAATCGAAGACAAAACCTTCGTGATTCAAGGCCACAAACTCACGCCGGCAAAGGCCAGGACAATCGTCGAGAAATATTTACAATCCAAGGCCAAGGAATACATTGTGCCCCGCGCTACCGGGCTTGCACAGCACCTCGGCGTGGATAAAAACATCACCGACATCCGGTTCCGTAAGACCAAAACCAAATGGGGGCATTGCACCTCAAAGGGCGTGCTGCAATACAACTGGCTGATTATGCTCGCGCCCAACAGCGTGATCGACTATATGATTTCGCACGAGGTCTGCCACTTAAAACACATGGACCATTCCAAGCGCTTCTGGTCGTTAGTTGACTCTGTTTGCCCGAACAGCGATCGCTTTATCGACTGGCTGCGCGAGCATGAACATCGGCTGTATTTTTAGCTAGCGTTTGCGATAGAGCAGATCCCAAACCCCGTGCCCTAGCCGAATTCCCCGGCGCTCAAACTTCGTGCCCGGCCTGTCTGGCGTGAGCCAGAACTGCCCCGCGCCGTTGGCGTTTTCAAGACCCTGCACCGCCTCCATCGCCTCGACCATATGCTCGGCATACGGTTCCCAATCGGTGGCTAAATGAATGCGCCCCGAGTCTGTTAAGAGCGGTAGCAGGCCGGTAATGAACGCAGTCTGCACGAGGCGACGTTTGTTATGCCGCTTCTTGTGCCACGGGTCGGGAAAGAAAATAAGCAGGTTATCGATGCAGCCCTCGCCGATACAGTGCGCCAAAATATCTTTGGCGTCGTGGCAAAAAACTTTCACGTTAGTCAGCTCGTTTTCGGCGAGGCCGTGCAGCAGCTTTCCGACGCCCGGCTTGTGCACCTCGATGCCCAAAAAATTGCGCTGCGGATTCGCCATCGCCATCTCGAGCAGCGAGTCGCCCATGCCGAAGCCAATCTCCACCGTGAGCGGATTCTCGTTGCCAAACAGTTCTTGGGTGGTAAATAGACGTGGCGCGTAGTCCACCACATAGTTGTCCCACTGCTCGCTGATCGCCACTTTTTGTGCATCGGTATAGCGCCCTGCCCGAATTACGTAGCTGCGGATAGGACGGTGGCTATTCTCCGCCGCGGCGTCTTGAGACGTTTCGGAGGAAGCCCCGTCTTCTTGGTCTTCGCTGGTTATCTCGTTCTCGGTAGTGCTCATAATGTCTGATCAACGCTTTTGTTCAAATGTACTAGTTGAGTTGCCTAACTGCCCAAAGGGCATACGCGAGGCTAGGACTGCAGCTGAGTTGTCGCCGCAAACCAGGCAAGACAGCCCCAGGCGGCCAAAAAGCAGAGACCACCCAGCGGCGTAATCGCCCCCAACCAGCGGATACCGGTGATCGCCAATACGTAAAGGCTCCCCGAAAACAGCACGATGCCCAGCGTAAACAGATATCCGCTAATCCGCGGCAGCGTCGCCTGCGGCAGTGCCAGTAGCAAAAGCCCCACGCCAAACAGCGCCAGCGTGTGAAACATGTGGTACTGCACGCCCGTCTGAAACGTCGACGCCAGCTCCGGCGTGAGCCTATCGCGTAGTGCATGCGCACCAAAGGCGCCAATTCCCACCGCCAAAAAGCCGTTGATACCGGCAAGAGTTAGAAACAGAGAGGGCATAGGGTCGAGTCCTGAATGATTAGAGCGCCATTCTATCGTGTTTGCGGGGTGGTTTGGATGAAAAATCAGCGCTGAGGCGGGTTTTATGTCAGCTGATTCGTGTGTTCAGGGCGGTGCCTGGAGCAAAAAATTCAGGCACAAAAAAGGGGCTTAAGAGCCCCTTCTTACTTACGAATAAAATTAAGCAGCCATCTTCGCCTTAATCTTATTCATCGCATTTTTTTCTAGTTGCCTGACGCGCTCGGCGGAAATACCGTACTTGTCGGCGAGATCGTGCAGCGTCGCTTTGTCGTCGCTCAACCAGCGGCTAGCGAGAATGTCCTTGCTGCGTTCGTCGAGACCTTCCATCGCGAGGTAGAGGCTATTGTTGGTCGTCTCTTCCCATTCCTCTTCTTCGATCTGGGCTGCTAGATCGGAGCTCTGATCTTCCAGGTAATACGCAGGCGCCTTGAACGCCGCGTCGTCGTCGCTGTCGTTGTCGGCGTCGAAGGCCATGTCGTATGACGCCATGCGGCCTTCCATTTGCTGCACAACTTTTACATCAACGCCTAGATCTTCGGCTACCGCGTCTGCCTCGTCATTGCTCAACCAGCCTAGACGCTTTTTGGAACTGCGCAGGTTAAAGAAGAGTTTGCGCTGCGCCTTCGTTGTAGCGATTTTTACGATGCGCCAGTTGCGCAGGATAAATTCGTGCATCTCGGCCTTAATCCAATGCACGGCAAAGGAGACGAGGCGCACGCCGACTTCGGGGTTGTAGCGCTTTACCGCCTTCATTAGGCCGACATTGCCTTCCTGAATGAGGTCGGCTTGCGAAAGCCCGTAGCCAGAATAAGATTTGGCGAGGTGGACAACGAAGCGTAGGTGCGCGAGCACGAGCTGGCGCGCGGCGTCGACGTTGTTTTCGTAATAATATTGTTTGGCGAGTTCGAGCTCATGTTCGGGTGTCAAAATAGCGATGCTATTGACCGACGTCATGTACGCAGACAGGTCTCTTCCCGGCGTATTAGGCCCAAAGGAAGGATCGAATGCCTGAAGGCTCGTACCTGTATTTCCTTGGAAGCTTGTGCTCATTGTGTCGTTTTCCTCAGTTTTAAGGGGCTTTGCCCCTCATCTACCTAGCCTTTACGCAAGCGCTAGCAGTCGAGATCAATTGCTCTGCAATCCGTTGACGGCCGCATAGTTTAGCACTTTTTCGGCTGTTTCGCCTAACGGCAAAGCACTTTGAGAGAGCGGTCTGAGTGCCCTGTTCGGCCCCTCGCAGTCCGGCTAACTCAAGTCCAGTATCGCGCTCTAGCGACAGAGGGAATTGATCTAACTCATTAGTGGGGCCGATTCGTATAATTTCAAGGGCTAAACTAGGGCTCGCAGGCGGCTATTGCTCGACGGCTGGCGACTAAGGCGGCAAGCCAGCCGAGCAATGCACCTGCGCCAAGGAGGAGTCCCAGCTCTTGGCCGGCGCGCTGAAGCGTCTCGCTTAGCGCAAATGCCCCAGAGCTGCCGGCCTCGGCGGCGTAGAGTTCCAGAAACTGACCTATCTCGTGGCCCACAAGACCCACGACGACAAGCTGTAGCAGCCATGCCAGAAGGCCGCCGCCAACCCCCAAGAATAATCCAGAGTAGAGAAACGGCCGAGCGATATAGGCGTCACTTGCGCCGATCAGTTTACTCACGCGGATCTCGTCCCGCCGTTGTTCTACCGAAAGTCTGATGGTGTTGCCGATAGCGGTGAGCAGCCCCACTGCCATTAGCAGACCGAGAAGTTGCGCCGTGCGGCGGATAATCTGAGTGAGCGCCTGCAGACGCGCAAGCCATGCGCCTTCAACGGTCACACTCTCGACGCGCTCGACGCCGCGGATCTGATTCGCGAGACGTTCCGCTGCCTCGGCGAGGGTTTCGTCGCCGCTCGCGCGGGCAGAAACAACGAGAGTCGTTGGGAGCGGGTTTTTGGGGCTGAACCAAGTATTATTGTCTTCATTTTGAGAGCGAATACTTACTTCACTATCAAACGAGGCGAGAAATTCACTATCGAGTCCCGCGGTCTCGCCCAGCTGCGCGAGCGCCTGGGCAGGGGTGATGATCTCGAGAGAGTCGACCTCGTCAAGTTGAAGTAGTTGCTCACTTACGCGCTTGGTATCAATTTCACTGACGCCTAGGTCGAGATATACGCTGATGTTCGCCTCGGACTCGAGCGCGACGATGCCCGCCGACATCGCGCGCTGAAGCTGAAGCAGCAGCGCGGGCAAGAGCAGAGCAATGCCGATGACCAGCAGCGTGATTAGCGTTGCGGCCGGCGCCGACCGCAGGCGCGACAGGGCGCGCGCCGATTCACGTCGGTGTTCGGCTAGCCTACTCACGCGTTTGAGACTTGCGGTTGCCGAGGGCTTAGTGCTCATTCGCTGAACCGCCTGCTGAGTGAGGGTTTGCTTCGGCGCTAAGCCTTCCTTCCTCGAGCGTTAGAATACGGTAACCGAGGCCATCGATTAATGCGCGATCGTGGCTTGCGACAAGAAGGCTCACGCCGACGCTCATAAACTGCGCGAATAGCGCCATGATCTCGGCCGACAGTTCGGGGTCGAGGTTGCCAGTCGGTTCGTCGGCGAGGATGATACGCGGCGTGTTCACGACGGCGCGGGCAATCCCCACGCGCTGCTGTTCGCCACCTGAAAGCGCCATGGGTAGCAGCTTTTCCTTAGACAAGAGGCCTACTTTGTCGAGCGCTGCACGGACTCGGCGCTTGCCTTCGCGCGGATCTAGGCCCGAAATCTCGAGCGGCAGCGCGACGTTATCATAGACGCTACGGTCGTTGAGTAGCTGGTGATCCTGAAACACGGTGCCGATCTGGCGTCGATGCAAAGACAGCATCTTAGACGAAATTAGCCCCATTTCGTTGCCATTAACGACAAGTTTGCCGCCGCTAGGCTTTTCGATACCAAGCACGAGTTTGAGCAGGGTGCTTTTGCCGGCACCGGAGTGACCGGTCACAAACGCAAACTCGCCCCGCGCGAGGCTAAAGCTCAGGTTAGCCAGTGCTTGCTGACCGCCTGGATAGCGTTTGCTGACTCTGTCGAATGTGATCATTCAGGTAAGGGCTTCGCCCTTCGCTCCTTAGGTTGGTAAAGACCTTACAAAGTCCCTTCGAAGACCCTACGCGTCCGAAGAACTCGCTTCATCGCCAAACAGCGCCGCGACGAAGTCATGCGCGTTAAAGGGTCTAAGATCGTCGATCTGTTCGCCAACGCCGATAAACCTAAGCGGAACGCCGAGGCGTTTAGCGAGGGCAAAGGCGACACCGCCCTTCGCGCTGCCATCGAGTTTGGTGAGTGCCAAACCGGTGAGGGTCGTCGATTTATGGAAGCTATCGGCCTGCGCCAGCGCGTTTTGGCCTGTGGTCGAATCGAGCACCAGCAGGACTTCGTCGGGCAGGCGCGCGTCTTGCTTCTTTAAGACCCTCACAATCTTCTCGAGTTCGGTCATGAGATTGTCTTTTGTATGCAATCTGCCCGCGGTATCGGCGATGAGAATGTCTACGCCCTTCGCTTTGGCCGATTGAAAGGCATCGAAAATAACCGACGCACTGTCCGAGCCGGTTTGCTGTGCCACGACCGGCACCGAATTGCGCTCGCCCCAGACCTGCAGCTGCTCGACGGCGGCGGCACGGAAGGTGTCGCCGGCTGCAAGCATGACGCTGTGACCGTCGTTCTGATAGCGTTTGGCAAGTTTGCCAATT
>JALRKV010000064.1 GCA_023254735.1 Pseudomonadales bacterium
TCCACCGTCGAGTCTAACGTTCTGAACTGCGGCAAGCGCAACGATATTACTATTGTCGCCGAGACCACCAATATTTGGCTGTAAGGTAAAGCTATCACCGACTGCCGGCGCGCCACTGAGGCGAATTCGCACGTCGCCGAACACAATATCTTTTGCTGATTCGTAGGTGCGTTTTGCAAGAAGCGTATCCGTCGCTTTATCGCGAATTTCTACTGTATTAGATCCACTGAACGTAAAGATTAGAGGTTGTTCGGCAGCGATCTTGGACGCGGGCTGAACATCACCTATTCGATACTGAAGCTCTGCTGAGGCCGCGTTACCCGTTGCATAAACAAGAAAATCCTCTCCAACGGTCTCGTCACTGCTGAGCGTAGTAGCAAGGCCCAGGCGCGCTAGATCCTGTGCAGTGCCCTCGCCCGCCCAATAATCCTTGAAACCAAAATCGATCGCGTCACCTTCGTAATAAACACGCCCAGTAACGATACTGTTTGTTCGCCCAAGAAAGTTACTTGAGTCTGATGAATCGGGACTTCCGAGAACAATGTTGGCGCCTTCATTGCCTGCTGTATTTCTGAGAACGAAGCTACCATCAATATCTACAAATCCTTCGACATTTGTCGACGCGGACTGCGCGTTCACTAGCGCGGCTAATTCCTGCGCGGTTGCAGGTGCAGTGTTCGAGATTATTGTGGTGCCGTTAATACTCAAACGGCGAGTCGAATCAAAGTTGGCGGGGTCTATCGTGATAACGTTACTCGCTGTCGCTGTAACATTGCTCGAAGCGCTTATGGAGTTCGCCCATGTTGCAATGTCTGCCGCGCTGAGTGTTGAACCATTTGCTAAGGTCAAGGAGCCGAGTGCAATGCCGTTAAGCGAAAGATCACCGCTTGCGATTAATGTGGTAGGCGCACCCGATGTGTTTATCTGCTTAGGGATGGTAAAAGACAATAAAGATCCCTCTGCGGACGCGCCGAGCTTAAGCGGCGAATCGAGATAAGCAGCGCTTCCTGTCTTGTTGACGTATTCAGAAATATAAGTAGCGTTAGGTTCAAGTGTCGTTGAGCTTGCTAGATTTGCAGAAAAATCTTCGCCGAGTTCTGTTCCCACTAGATGATTACGCTGCGCAGTAAAAAGTTGTAGCGACTGGGTTTCGGTAAGTGAAGGATGAATGGTGATTGAGAATCCTTCGCTTCCCGCGGGAATGCGCAGAGAAGGTTCTTTGGTATTGGTGGCAACGGTCGCTTTCTCGAGAAAATTCGAACGCGCTCCCGCGTCTATCGTCTTGCTAGTAAGCGTTACGGGCTCGGCGTAGCCGTATTCGATCGCGACATCGACGAGTTTGGAGTTGTTTACGCTTTGCTGGAGAACGAGCCTACCGGCGTTCGCAATTTGACTCGTATCAGAAATGGCGAGCGAGATATTCTCTGATACACGTAAAGATGGCTCAATAGTGAACTGACGCCCATTACTCGGAATTTCATTAAGTGATACCGTAAGACCCGCATAATCAAAAGAACTGCCATTGCTCGCGGTCGGTTTCACACCCACCGAGGTACCTGATGCAACATCCGTCACGAGCCACGTCGACTCGGCGGCACTCCACTGAGCGCTGAAAGCCCCTACTGCTACCGTCGCGTTCTCCTTCGATATCGCCGTGATTCCAGAATCTAAGGTTCCCCCGACATTAACTGCTTTATAGGTTGTGGCGAGTGTAAACAGATCCTGACCGGTTTCGTTGTTCTGATTCATCCCGGCGGCGTGAACGGTATTGACCGATGTCGCCAGCGAATAGACAAGCGAGTCTAAGTCGCCACGCGTTGGCTCAAACACGTCGTCTCGAAAGCTCAGAAGTCCGCCTATCGAGCCACCCTTCAATGATCCGACATTGATGTTGTCTCCATAAGGGTCAAACATGATTGCAACCGGAGAACCAGGGGTTACCGGAAAGACGGCGCTGAGTTCTTTTGCTTCATTTATTTTTACGAAAGTTGTGTTATCGCTTGCACCGGCAAGCTTGACGTTGACTCGGCCTGCTAGATCGAAATCAAAGTCGAGTTTGGCGAGCTTCGACATTTCGCGCATGAGATGATCACGTTGATCGAGTATGGCCGGTGGTTGGAGAGACTGCTTTGTGTTCTTTCCTAATTGCCTATTCACTAGAGCTAGGCTCGCACTTAGCTGATTGAGTTCATCGAGATTAGCCTTTATCTCGCCCTTCATCTCTGTTTCAAGCGCTGTAAGGTCTGTCGAAATGCTCTGCACGCGTGCGGTGAAGAAACTTGCCGAACTTAGAAATTCTTGTCGATAGGTTTGCTCAGATGGATTTGTGCTGAGTGTCGTTGCCGATGAGAAAAAATTATCAATAGCAGACGATAGCCCGCCGCTTTCTGAGCCCATCAAATTGATTAAGCGATCTGTGTATCTGACCATTGGCTGCTGCGCGCTCAACGCACTTTGAGAAGTACGAATACCGCTCGCAGCGAATTCGTCATAGGCGCGCTGAATGCCTGTTAACCTCGCACCGGTACCGAGGTAGCTCACGCCCTGCTGAGTGGGCGCGTTCTCAGCCATGGTTACTTCTTGGCGCGAATATCCTTCCGAATTTATATTCGCGATATTATTACTCACAGTCGAAAGCGCCTGCCTGTAGAGCTGGGTAGCGGTCGATCCGATCGTAAGTAAGTCAGCCATTTCGCATTCTCGAAATTTAGATAATTTTCGTTGTCATTCGCTTCTAATCGAAGCGCTTAGGCCTGTAATCAGGCGCACCCGATGCCGGCAGCGACGTAGGAACAACACGCGTCTCGGCACCAGCACCTGATCTGATTGCTGTTACCGAATCTAACCAATCTGCGATACCGAGACTCTGTCGACTCGCCATCACCTTCGAGACTTCGTCGTAAAACATGTCGTCGAAGAAATCCATCGAGTCACTGCGAAGTAGATCGCTTTGCATCGGCTTAATGGAATCTTTCATTGAATCAGTCATCATCTTTAGAAAGAGTGACTCGAATTCGGCTGCCACTTTTGTGTTAACCGACTTTTGATTAACGTCGGCTTTATTCGACGAGCCCTTCAATGCTGCGAGACCTGCAAAGTCGTAGGCGCTTGCAACGGGCATTCCTAGGCTGGCCATCTAGATCACCACCAATTGTGCTTTTAAACTTCCCGCGCGCTTGAGCGCTTCAAGAATTGCGATAAGTGCCGAGGGCGATGCGCCTACTTGGTTAACCGCATCGACAATATCTTG
>JALRKV010000071.1 GCA_023254735.1 Pseudomonadales bacterium
GGCGCATTGGCGATACGAGGCACCGTTCAAGCCCCGCGCTTTGACTTAAGCGACTTCCTCTCAGGCTTTGAACTCGCTGGCTCTGGTTTAACTGGCTCTGGTTTAACTGGCTCTGGGCTACCTGACATTGCCTTAAACGACGCTGATCCTGATAACACAGATAGCGCGATTTCGAGGGCACTTGCGCCCGCACCGACATCATTTAACTTCGGTTTTAGCCTCGATCAGACCGGCTTCACCATCCCCGACTTCGACGCGACACTTGGCAGTGCAACAATCGATGCCGATCTTAAACGCCTCGCGGCTACCGCGTCCAACAGCCCAAATCTGAATTATTCGATTCGCGCGGCGACGCTGGACTTAAGTTTTCTCGATGCCCAGCGCTTCGCTTTCTGGCAGCAAATTGCCCTGGGATTTCTCACGGGCAGACACGGGAACACCACCGCCTCCATCGATATTGAGGGAGTGACTGGAAAACGCAGTAGCGTGGGGGAACTGCAGGTGTTCATCAGCACAGAGGGTAATGTGCAGAATATCGAACTCCAACCGCTCGCGGTGTGGGGCGGCGAAGTCGGAGGCGTACTTCGCGTCGATAGTCCACCCGACGGCGAGCAGGTGATCGAACTTGACGCGCGCCTCCGCCGTGTGGACTTCAATTCGTTTTCAGAATTCTTGATACCTGAAGACCTTTCAAACGCCTACTCGATGTCCCCAATTGCCTCGTCATTTTCAGGAAAATTAAGCGCTGATCTAGCGCTCACCGCCGCGGGCGATGAGGCAGCCATGATCGCAGACTCAGTTGTTGGGGACATTACCTTTGACCTGCGTGACAACACGGTAAACATCGGTTTAATCAAACAAATTTTCAGCTCGATATCAGCGCTAAGTCCCGTCGGCGGCTCGACTGAGAACTGGCCCGATAGCACGCGCTTTGATCAGCTAGGGGGCTTTATAAATTTTACGAATGGAATGAACGCGCCGCACCGTGTGAATCTGATCATGGACAATCTCGAAATTGACGGCAGTGGGTCGATCGATATCGTCAGCGGCGACTTTGACTACCGCCTCGCCTTTACGCTCTTAGAGAACGCCCGCGTCGAGCCGCTACTTATTAACGGCGCGCATCGCGGAAAGCCGTGGCCTGTGAATTGCGCTGCAAATCTCGGCGCCCCCGTGAGTCAGTTCTGCAGTCCGGATTTCGCCGGTGTTCGCGAACTTTTCGCCTCTCCCACCAGCTCGCCGCCGAGCCTACAAACGCCCGATTAGTATGCCTGAAGACCAAGACTTTCATCGCCGTGTGCTGCGCTGGTTCGATAAACACGGCCGCCACGATCTCCCATGGCAAAAGGACGTGACTCCCTATCGCGTATGGGTTTCAGAGATCATGCTACAGCAGACCCAAGTCGCGACCGTTATTCCTTACTTCGAGCGTTTCATGACCTCTTTTCCAACTGTTCAAGCACTGGCGAGAGCGAGCGAGGATTCTGTCCTGCATCATTGGACAGGACTTGGCTACTATGCCCGCGCGCGCAATCTGCACGCTGCCGCGAAAACCGTTGTCGAAGACTATGACGGCACATTTCCCAAGACCGTCGAGGAGCTTGCGTCGCTCAAGGGGATCGGTCGTTCGACCGCCGGCGCTATCGCTGCATTATCGATGAATGTGCACGCCCCGATCCTCGACGGCAACGTGAAACGCGTGCTCGCGCGACACAAGGCCATTGAAGGCTGGCCAGAGCAGACGCTCGTGCGTAACCAGCTCTGGGACATCGCCACGCGACTAACTCCTACTCAACGAGTTGCCAACTACACGCAAGCGATGATGGATCTCGGCGCAACCGTCTGCACTCGCACCAAACCTCAGTGCGATACCTGCCCGCTCGCAGATGACTGTCAGGCGCGTATTCGGGATCTCGTTAGAACCATTCCGGGGAAAAAGCCTAAGAGAATACTCCCTGTCAGGGAGACCGCCCTCTTTATTGTCTTCAACCCTGCCGGTGAGGTGTTGCTCGAAAAGCGCCCACCCACTGGGATCTGGGGCTCGCTCTACAGCTTTCCCGAGGCAGCAAATCCAGCGCAGGCGCCAGACCTCGGCCTCGCGGTCAAGCTAAGAGCGGGGCCACAGCAAACACTTGAGCGACTGCGCCACACCTTTTCGCATTTTCATCTCGACATCACCCCTGTAATCGCCCACGGCGAGCCAATGGATTCGGCTGCAGAGCCATCGCGCTGGCTGTGGTATCCACTTGATGGATCTGTCGAGGTCGGCTTGGCGGCACCAGTCAAAAAGATTATAAAAAGTCTGACCGTCACTTAACGCGCGGAATCGCGTATACTCTTCTCAGTCCCCGCACGACAAAACACGAATCGCTTTTTGAGAGGCTACTCATGTCACGCACAGTATTCTGCCGCAAGTTCCAGCAAGACCTCCCCGGACTCATCGCGCCGCCCTATCCTGGAGAAAAAGGCCAAGAACTGTTTCTGAATGTTTCGCAGAAGGCCTGGAGCGAATGGCAAAGTCACCAAACCATGCTTATCAATGAGAAGCAGCTGAGCATGGCTAACGCCGATCACCGTAAATACCTGCAGGAGCAAATGGACAAGTTTCTTTCCGGCGCCGATTTCGACCGCGCCGAGGGCTATGTTCCCTCTGAGTAGCAGGCTAGGTCTTGACTCATCCCCGCGCGAAGGGTTTAATACGCGCCTCGCGTGGGGCTGTGACGCAACGTCCAGTCGCTTTTGCGGAGTACCCGAAAGCCCTTTTTGCCCAGATAGCTCAGTTGGTAGAGCAGAGGATTGAAAATCCTCGTGTCGGTGGTTCGATTCCGCCTCTGGGCACCATAACTCATTGATAGTTATGGGGTTTATTTTCCCTCTCTCGAATATCCTATAGCACACTCGTAGCACACTTGTATTTCCAAAATTCCACGTCTGGATTGATTTTCTGTGCTCAGCTCCCGCTACCTACCCAGTCTTGCTCTCTTTTCATGGCGCACAAAAAAAGGCGAAGTGATTCAACCTATCACCCCGCCTCTTTTGTTTACTTGCCTAGTTATCCAAGCAGCATAGCAGGATCGATCACACCTGCGTTTATCAGTCCGACAAGGTCTATGCTTGTAGATGATGAATAAACCTCACCTTCAACAACTTCTGTCCATACCTGGTCGCCGTCGAGATCACTGAATATCTTGAACTCAACCTTGCCTGGACGTTCATATTCAGTTTCTACGATGAAGGCCTCATTGTTATAAACTTGTACAGAAAGGCTCTCATCTGAATCGAGGCGGTCGAACTCCCAACCTCTTCGGCCTAGTTCGTATTTAGCAACAATCTGCTCGCCAGCATCTACTAGATCTCCATCTGCTAGCTCAGAGCCCTTCAGCTCAAATCGATATTGGTCGTTACGATCATCAGATATCTCAGAATAACCGGCGCTAGACCGAACAGATCCTGTACCCATATAACCGCCGTTCTCATATTCACTCGACTCGTCATGGTCGTTGTCGCCAGTGTAGACACCGTTCGCATATTCGTTCGACTCGTCATGATCACTGCTATCTCTATCGCCAACATGAACGCCATTAACATACTCATTAGACTCGTCATGGTCGTTGTCGCCAGTGTAGACACCGTTCACATATTCGTTCGACTCGTCATGATCACTACTATCGCTATCGCTTACATGAACGCCATTAACATACTCATTAGACTCGTCATGGTCGTTGTCGCCAGTGTAGACACCGTTCACATATTCGTTCGACTCGTCATGATCACTACT
>JALRKV010000087.1 GCA_023254735.1 Pseudomonadales bacterium
GCTTTGCATTCATCTAATCGACCCGCTTTTTCGAGCTCACGTAAGGCAGTACCGAGACCATAGTAGCCGGGGACATTCTGTTTTAATTGCGCCCAGGCGCCAACGAAAGGAATGGCACGGAGATCCTCAAACTTAAGCCCCTCTGCTCCGCCTCGTTTCGTTGGACGACTGCCAATATTGGTACGCCCGTAGTATTTGAGCGTACTCATCTCCTCGAGGTAGGGAATAAAGAGTGGATGTGTTTTGAAGGCCTTATAACGATCGTAACTGATGCTCGCAAGCTCCTGCATCAAGTTCCGCTGCGCTTCATTCAGTTCGCGTTCGGGTCTGTCGTAGAGATTGTTCTCAAGACCCGCTGCGAGAAGCTGCCGGAGATTGTGCGTCGCAGCTTCGGAATTCCCATAGTAAGAGCTGACCGTCTGCCCCTGCACGGTTAATTGAATCTGATTACTTTCGATATTTTTACCAAGAGCGGCATAAAATTCGTATGTGCTGCCACCGCCTCGTGCGGGCGGACCACCGCGACCATCAAAGAAGGCGACTTCGACTCCTACTGCGCGAGAGACGGCTGTCAGATCTTCTTTCGCGCGATAGATAGCCCAGTTGGCCATAAGATAACCACCGTCCTTCGTGCCATCTGAAAAACCCAACATTACAGTTTGTCGATCGCTACGCCGCGCCAGATGTGCGCGATACTCAGCGAAAGAATACAGGCTAGTCATGCTAGGTCCGGCCTGTGCGAGATCGTCGATAGTCTCGAACAAGGGCGCGATATCAACCGTATGACTCTCTGCCTTCCAGCCTACTAAATGCGACAAAGCCTTTACACGTGCGATATCAATTGCACCACGGCAATTACTAATGATGTAACGGTGACATCCAGTTTCGCCATTGCGCTGTTGTATCGTAGCTATAGCGCGCAGGGATTCCAAGGTATCGAGTTCGAGAGCATCGGGCACCAGGGATTCATTAAACTCCAGCGGAGTTTCAGGCGTCTTCGTCGCGAGCAAGGCAGTAATTTGAGAAGCTTCGTCTAGCGCATCGAAATCGGCCGGAAAATAATCCGGGTAGAGAGAGCGTGCAGTGTTAAAACTGCGGTGGATTACTCGGGAATCCTGCCGGATGTCGAGATTTGCAAAATGAAACCCGAAGGCGCTCACTTTGTGCTTGAACGATTCTAGCTGCTCAACATAAAGGCTCTGGTAAGACTCTTTAACCGATTGCTCAATTGCATCTATCACCTCGATCATGCCAGTTAGAGTCAAGTCGGTTGTACAAGGCTTAGTAATTTCGCGATAAAGCTTTCTCTCTAACTCATCTAAGCACTTATAGACTCCCTTAAAACTAAGCCTACGCTTCAACTCGCGCACATCGCTGTGGTAGCAGCTCATGATCAATGAACGAAGTTTATCGGCGACTTGAAGTGTCACATTCACATTGACGAAAGGATTACCATCTCGGTCGCCGCCCGGCCAGAAACCGACGCTTAGCAGCTTATTTGGCGAATCTATTCGATCGGAAAGCTGCGGACCGATACTGTCCATGATGCCGCCAATCGCATCGTAGAAAATATTAACCAGATACCAACTCAGGTTAGTTGCCTCATCAAAAGGCGTTGGTTTTTCGCTATTGAAAAAAGGTGTATTACCAAGCTGCTGCAACAGATCGCGTGAGGTCGCGATATCCTGCTTCTTAATGGCCGCGGCAAGGTCGGTAATAATAGCCAGCACCTGTCCCGGATAAAATTGCGTTGGATGAGCAGTGAGAATGACTTTACTGCCAAAATTCTCAAGCACCTTATCGAACTGCTCTTGGAGACCATCCGCCTTCACGCGTTCTATTAATTGTCTGAGCACATTTTTAGTTTCGGTTTTATGGACGATCGGATAAGCAGCATCTTCAAGCGCATCGACCAAAACAACCTGTCTCTCGACATACTTAATGACCCTAAAAAGAAAGTGAATCCTGCCTTTTTCGTCAAGATGCGGCCGGTGCGTGGTAAAAAAATCTTCAAGAATTTGCGCTGGGTCCTCGCCTTGACTCAACCCCTTCTGCGCCCGCGCTTCGAGCAGTGGCAGCAGCATTCCTGTTTGTTCGATCTCATCGAGAGGAAGCGTTAAGAAAAGCCCGTTGTATAGCTGATAATTAAGATCAACAAGATTCTCGTAGTCTTTATTACTCGGTATCTTGGCTGGCAACCCCAATCCTTCGTTACTGCTCATACTGCTCCATTACTTCTTTCGTATTTTAATATTCAAGCACAGCCGATAGAGACTTTGCGTTCGCAGCCTCTGCTGGGGTACGCTTCATCCATCTCAATGTTACTGCATCTATTTTCTGTCAAGAGACCTTATATGCTCAAGATCGGCTCTTCATTACCAATGGTCGGACTAGCTACTGCACTCGTTTCCCTACCGGCGTTCGGCGCCGAACAAACCCCGATCCCACTCTGGGATACAGTCATGCTCATCATAGTCTTTCTCACACTCACCTCGAGTGCGGCATTGTCACTCGCAGCCTGGCGCCAGTGGCGCAATGGTTGGCGACTAGTCGCCGCCTTCCCCATCGCAATGCTCGTATTGTGGAGTGGCTGGATTGTTGGCGCCCGAACGATTGACTCGGAGGCGCACACGCTTTGGTCGTTTGAGCTCTTCGCTTGGTCGCTTTTAAATTTGCTTTACATGGTTACCGCACTGACCGCCAAACGCGCGTTCGAAAAAGCAGACCAATCTTCTTAGACAGCAAGCTTGTCCCTAGACAGTAACCTTGTCGTGGTAGGTCTCGTATCCTCCATCTATACTAAAAGTCGCTTCGAATCCCTGCTCTGCTAAATAGGCAGCGGCACTCTGGCTCGAGTTCCCGTGGTAGCAATACACGAGCACAGGTTTGGTTTGATCAGCGTTCTGCACGAATTCGCCTACGTTACTGCCACTGAGATGTACCGCGTTCTCTATATGACCAGCCTCGTAGGACTGCTCATCGCGCACATCAACAATATGCACGCCGTCGACACCGTACTCAGAAAGCATGGCTTGGAACTCATGCCAGCCGATGCGATTAAAATTCATCATAGTTGAATCCCTTACCTTCCTCAGAGCAAGACCAATCCGCTTGCAAAAAAGGCTACCGCTGCCAGACCCGCACTCAATAGTGCATACGGAAGCTGCGTGCGCACATGATCGATATGATCCGTAGCCGCTGCCATCGAAGCGACCACCGTCGTGTCACTAATTGGAGATGCGTGATCCCCAAAAACTGCGCCGGAAAGCACCGCGGCAAGAAACACGGATGCGTTGAAGTCTAAGGCTCCGACGATCTGCATAGCTAGGGGTATCATGATAGCGAAGGTGCCCCAACTTGAGCCAATAGAGAAAGCGATAAACGCTGATAACAAAAACAAGAGCGGCAACAGAGCCGCACTCGGAATAGTTTCTTGGGCTAATTGAGCAACGTATACGCCAGTGCCGAGCGCATTCGCAACATCGCCTAGCGCGAGGGAGAAAAGTAGGATCATCGCAACGGGCAACAAGCCACCAGCGCCCTTTAGAAAAAGCTGCATCAGAGTTTCGAGCGTTGCGCGGCCGCTAGCCAAGGCGATTGTCCAAGCGACAGCTAAGGCAACGAGGACAGCCCAAAGAACCGAAGTAGATCCAGAACCCGCGGTCAGATCGCCACCGCCGGTAATAAAAAGTCCTAGCGGCATACTTAACACGAGCGCGAGCACAGGGAGTAGCATCAGCATCGCCGAGTCCCCTGGTTGCCTGCCCTGCTCCGCATCAATCAGACTTGGATCCACCATAGGGGTGGCATTAGGCCAAAGCAAAACACCCTTCGCGGTACGCTGCTGCGCGCTTCGCATTGGACCAATGTCGAGCCCAAAGAAGATAACAACCGCACAGACCAGTACGGCAGAAATTGCGTAAAAGTTAAGGAATATCGCTCCGATAAAAACATCAATCGGACTATCGACGCCGCTAGACGCAAGCAGGCTGACGATCACCGCGCCCCAAGCATTGAGCGGAATTAACACACAAATCGGCGCAGAAGTCGCATCGATAATATAGGCGAGTTTTTCTCTCGAAACGCGATACCGATCGAAAAGTGGCCTCGAGATAGCACCGGCAATCAAAAGCGTAATGTTAGATTCAATAAACACGACGACGCCGGTGACAAAGGCGAGCCACTGCGCTCTTCCGGGGCCCGTAACCCACTTTTTTTCCTGCAGCAGAGCGATAAATCCCCTCACCCCACCCAGTTTTTCGATTGTCGCAATAAGACCGCCAATGACCAATGTAAACACCAAGACGCGAGTATCACCGGGGTCTGTGAATACGGTGATAACAGAGTCGATTGCCGGAGCGATCGCAGCGAGCGGATTGCCCGAACCGAGCAGCCACGCGCCAATCCATAGTCCAACGCTTAAGGAAAGAATCACCTGCCGCGTCGCTATCGCGAGCCCAATCGCCAACAGGGGCGGTATGACAGACGTCCAAACGGGATCTTGCATTGTTATTCCTTTTTATCAGGCGGCAAAAGATAGCACGGTTTCAATAAGCTGTCAGAAGACCTGATGCCGCGCTAATTACAGTAAGGCGCAAGGAATCTAGCCCGTATCCACTCACAGGCAGCGCTGTAGTTCGTAGTTGGTCATTCTCAGAGCTTGTGTGATACTGACTTTACGCGTCTGTCTAAAAACAAGGGAGCATACCCGCATGACTGAAGCTGCAAGCACAATCGATCAAGCCAAAGACTTACGTCGCGAAAGCATTATTGCCTCCTATTCAAAACCCTTCTACCGCTACCTTGTTCTTGGCATCCTCACAACGGTCTATATTTCCAACTTCGTAGACAGGCAGGTTATCAATGTCTTAGCTGCCTACATCATCGAGGATCTGCAGTTAAGTGATGGTCAATTCGGCGCACTCTCAGGTATCGCCTTTGCCCTTATCTACACTGTCTTAGGAATTCCCATCGCTCGCCTGGCAGACCTCAACAATCGCCGCAATGTCATCGCTATCTCGGTCGCGACATGGAGCATGATGACAGCCGCCTGTGGCTTCGCGCAAAATTTTGGCCAGCTGTTCTTGGCGCGTGTGGGGGTCGGAATCGGCGAAGCCGGTGGCTCTCCTCCGGCACACTCAATCGTGTCGGACATCTTTCCCGCGGCTCAGCGCGCCACGGCGCTGTCAATTTACTCCCTCGGCGTCTACGGCGGCATTCTTGTCGGCACAGTGGGAGGCGCCTATTTAGTTCAGTATTTCGATTGGCGCACGGCGTTTATCGTGGTGGGACTGCCAGGACTCTTTCTCGCCCTGGTTGTCCGCTTCGTGATTAAAGAGCCACCGCGCGGTATGTCAGAGAAGCGACGCGACATTGCGCCCCCAGGATTCTTTCGAGTAATGAAAATCCTCGCCTCGCGCAGATCGTTCAGACATCTGAGCTTCGCCTGTGCATTGCACGCCTTTGTCACCTACGGCATGGGCAATTTCATGCCGCTGTTTCTCGGGCGCATACACGAGATGCCTATCATCGATATTGGCCTTTACTACGGACTCATTGCCGGCATTGGCGGGCTCGCCGGCACGTTCTTCGGAGGCTGGTATTCAGACAGAAAGTCCAACAAGCACAACGATATGCGGTGGTATTTGTGGATTCCATTCATCTCAACGGTGGCTGCTATTCCGCTAGCACTCATTACCTTCATCGTCATGCCCGATGGCTACAGCGCAGTATTCTTCTATTTTTTACCCGTGTTCTGCGGCGGCTTTTATCTTGCACCCTGCATCGCGGCAACGCATTTCCTC
The DNA here is from genome assembly GCA_023254735.1 of Pseudomonadales bacterium. Taxonomy (GTDB): domain Bacteria; phylum Pseudomonadota; class Gammaproteobacteria; order Pseudomonadales; family Pseudohongiellaceae; genus UBA9145. Next base: position 5,805 of record JALRKV010000087.1, read on the forward strand.
GTCGGCATACGAATGCGCGCAATGGCGTCGGCAATCCTTCTGTTTGTCTTAAACCTGATAGGTCTTGGGCTCGGCCCGATGGTTACCGGCTTTGTGAGCGACTGGCTGACTCCCACCTTCGGCACTGATGCGCTTCGCTATGCGATGTCGTTGACTGTCCTGGTGAATATCTGGTGTGCCCTCCACTACTATTGGGCTACCAAAACCATTCGAGACGATATTGAACTCGCTGCAGAGTAGCCAAAGAACAATCATTGATTTTAAACAAGAACCAAGAGAGCGAGAGTATTAGCATGAGCAACGCAACACTAAACCAACTGCCGGGCCGTCTCGGTGACCCATCTATGAGCCTTGGAACCGATCCTCGCACCGACCCGCGACTCGCCGCGGCGTTAACGCAGTTAGGGCTAGCGGATCAAGCTGCCGAACCTCCGGTCAACGCTAACAGCGAGGTGGCTGACTGTATCGCCTACTCCACAGCAGCAGAACAAGCGTGGCAAACGCTGTTCGCGATGCTCGGCAGTCAAGGTGAACCGTCAAATCCCGTCGATGTGCACGAAGAAACCATCAAAGGCCGTGGGGGCAATGAGATTAAACTCTACATTCATAGTCCGGCGGGTCATACCTCCGACAGCGACCCGCTTCCCTGTGTCGTTCACACACATGGTGGCGGCATGGTCATCCTGACTGCGGCTGATGCGAACTACAGCCGCTGGCGCAGCGAACTCGCTGCAACTGGCTTAGTCGTCGTGGGTGTCGAATTTCGCAATGCCGCTGGCGCGCTCGGGAATCATCCCTTTCCCGCAGGGTTACACGATTGTGCAGACGCAGCTAAATGGGTTGCCTCTAACCGCGAAGCACTCGGCATCTCAACATTGATCATGAGTGGCGAATCGGGTGGCGGAAACCTGTCGCTAGCGACAACGATGCTCGCAAAGAAAGAAGGCTGGCTCGAGGAAATCGCGGGCGTCTATGCGCAGTGCCCCTATATATCTGGACTCTATGCATCCAAGCCCGAAGAGCTTCCTTCGCTGCTTGAAAATGATGCCTATTTTCTCGACATGAAGACCATGGGTGCGATGGTCAAACCCTACGATCCAACTGGCGAGAACGCGAGCAACCCACTCGCTTGGCCTTATCATGCGAGCCTCGAAGACCTCGCAGGATTACCTCCACATGTGATTTCGGTCAATGAACTAGATCCGTTGAGAGACGAAGGGCTAGCGCATTATCGCAAACTGCTCAAAGCCGGTGTATCGACCGTTGGTCGCACTGTGCACGGCACATGTCATGCGGCTGACTGTTCGTTTGTAGAGGTTATTCCTGATGTCTATTTCGCTACGGTCCGCGACATCTCGGCCTTCGCTTATTCTCGAGCATAAATCATTCGGCAAGCGGTTTTTTCCATGGAGGAGTATCAATGCTAAACGACGAACTGCGGACACTGGCTCCGAGCAAACTAAAAGCAAGGCTATTTGCCGTTCTCTGTTTAATTGCCAGTTTGGCGATTAGCGCCAGCGCGGTGGCACAGTCTTTACCCCGATCGAGCCCTGCCAGCGTAGGCATGTCGAGTGAACGGCTCGAGCGCTTACCCGCCGCCATGCAGCGCTACATCGACGCCAACCAACTCGCCGGTACTGTCACGCTTATCGCCCGCGATGGCAAAGTTGTTCATTTCGAATCCCGTGGCTGGCGCGATAAAGATAGCGACACCCCCATGAGCGAAGACACTATTTTCTTCATCATGTCGATGACCAAGCCTATCGTTTCTACCGCGCTTATGATGCTCTACGAAGAGGGGTTGTTTTTGCTAACCGACCCGGTGAGCAAATGGATACCCGAAATTGCCGACAAGCAAGTGCTCGTACAGGACGATGCAGGAGTTCATCGGATGACGCCACGACAGCCGATCACTGTGCGCGATGTGTTGGCACACACCACCGGGCTAGATCCGGCACGCGAATTATTAACCGAAGACGAACAAAAACTCCTCGGTCGCGAAAGCAGTCTTGAGGCGACTTTGATTAAGCGCGCGCCGCTCCCACTTGCCTTTCACCCAAGCGAAGACTGGCAGTACGGCAGCTCCACCGATTATGTCGCGCTGTTAGTCGAGCGAATCTCAGGCGAGCCGCTTCAGAAATTTTTGCAGGAACGGATTTTTGACCCTCTTGAGATGAATGACACGTCCTATGTGGTTCCGCCAGAGAAGCGAGATCGCGTAGCAACCGTGTATTCGCCAACGGGACCCAATAAGACAATCGAGGTATACCGCACACCCGACTATAGCAGCGTGCCATTCTTCGGCAGTGATTATTACGGCGGCGTGGCGGGTTTATTTTCGACAGCCAGCGACTACTGGCGATTTAGTCAGATGCTGCTTAACGGCGGCAAGCTAGGCCGGACTCAGCTGCTGAGTCCTAAAACGATAAACCTGATGATCTCTAATCACAGCAAGGATCATGATATTTACATTCGCGGACCCGGCTATAATTTCGGACTAGGCTTCGGAATATTAAATGACGCAGGCATTGCTAGAGACCCGATTACGCCGGGTTCTTTTACTTGGGGTGGCGCCTGGGGAACAATATTCTGGGTCGACCCAATCGAGAATATGATCGGGATAATGATGACGCAGATCAGCTCTTATTCGCATCTCAACGTGCGGCAGGATGTCGGCGTAACCGCAGTACAAGCCATTACTGAGAGTTACAGCAACAAGCCCTATTCTGTGCAGGGCTATTCGGTGCTCAACCCCCAGTAGGCCCGCCTTCTTAGGGAAGCGCTTTGAGTCCAGCCTTGAAGCGCTTGGCGTTCTCGACATAATGTGTCGCCGAATCGATGAGCGCCTGCTTGCGCGCCTCATCTAATTCGCCGCGGATTTTCCCCGGCGCTCCCATCACGACGGCGCCGTCGGGCACGACCATCCCCTCTGTGATTAGCGCATTGGCAGCGATTAGACAGCCCTTACCTATCACGGCGCCATTCAACACAACCGCGTTAATACCGATGAGGGTACCAGCACCAATAGTACAGCCATGCAGCATGACCTTATGCCCAATAGTGACATCGCTGCCTATGACAAGCGGAAAACCCTTGTCTGCATGGAGCACCGAGCAGTCCTGCACATTGCTCCGCTCGCCTATCGTTATCGTCTCAGTATCACCACGCACTACCGCGCCGAACCACACGCTTGCGTCTTTCTCAAGGATCACATTGCCAAGCACTGTTGCTGAATCAGCGACGTAGAAATCGTCGCCGTGGGTTTGGGGTAAAACGCTATCAAGGCTGTAAAGCAAAAGTGTGTCCTCTTCGGAATAAGGCATGCTCGGTTTGTCTACAAAGTGTACCCAAAGGCTGGCCTATTGCGAAGCCAGAACTTTCGGACAAGGGGATCAATGAATCGAATCAACTCGAGGCAATGGGTAGACAATCATCTTCAAACCTACTATTTTCGAGAGCAAGGTCAAGTAACGTTACGCCAGCAAAATGCACTAGATATCGCAATCTGCGTTAGACAGAGACCCAATCGCGAGGAAAGAAAACCAGGTTGATGAAAAGTCAATAACAAGATAATGAAGAGAGCAAAGAGTCCATGAACAGCAGACGAGAATTTCTAAAGTACTTAGCCGCAAGCCCGCTCCTAACCGAATACTCAGCCTTCGCACAGGAGGTCGAAGAAACGCTCGGTGCGCGTCTGACCGACCCCTCCGAAGTAATAAACGTGTTCGAGATGGAAGCGCTCGCGCGAGAGAAAATCCCGCCCGCTCACTTTGGCTACCTTCAAACGGGCGTTGATAGCGACGCAACCCTGCGTGCCAACCGTGCCGGTTTTACTCGCTTTCAAATCCGCCCACGTAGGCTCGTTGATGTCAGCTCCCCCGATCTAAGCATCGATATTTTGGGCACACAGGCGAAGTCGCCCATCATCATCTGCCCTGTAGGCAGCCAAGGCGCTTATCATGCTGATGCAGAGCTTGGTACCGCGCGCGCTGCGAAGGCCGTCGGCCACCACATGATTCTCTCCACGCAGTCGTCGACGGCTATTGAAGCGGTCGCAGAGGCACGCGACGAACCAATCTGGTTTCAACTCTATCCAACTAACCGCTGGGCGAATACCGTCGCAATGCTGCAGCGTGCCGAAGCCGCAGGCTGTACCGCAGTTTGCTTAACAATCGATTTACCAGGCGGGCGCAATACGGAGACTCAGTCACTGCTCATGCGCGAAGACGACCGCGACTGCAGCGTGTGCCATAAAGGACAGGCTAAACCCATTTTTAAGGGGCTCGACATGAAGGGTGTCATGCTCAATGACTCCTCTCTCACGTGGAGCGTCATTGGCCGCATGAAAGAAGTCACCAACATGAAAGTACTGATCAAAGGGATCGAAGTAGGCGCTGACGCGGCGCTTGCCGTACAACACGGCGCCGACGGAATCGTCGTGTCTAATCACGGTGGCCGCGCAGTAGAAACAGAGCGCGCGACTATCGAATGTCTGCCAGAAATCGTTGCCGCCGTGAACGGCCGAATCCCTATTATTGTTGACGGCGGCTTCCGCCGCGGAACCGATATTTATAAAGCGCTTTCGCTAGGAGCGACAGCAGTGGGTATCGGTCGCCCCTACTGCTGGGGACTTGGCGCCTTCGGCCAGGCCGGTGTCGAGCGCGTGCTGAACCTTCTCAACCGAGAACTCACGATTGCCATGATGGGCAGCGGCACGCCGACCATCGCCTCAATTGGCCCCGATTATGTGCACGACGTCGGACACAGAATCGAACGCGGTAGAATGGGTTTCGGCCTGCTCGACTAGAGGCCG
>JALRKV010000004.1 GCA_023254735.1 Pseudomonadales bacterium
GGCGGTGTACATCGAGTTTGGGTAGGGCCTGCTAGGCAGCGGATAAACGTCTCGCCGAGCTCTGCCCTGCTCTGAGTCCGGCATCGCCGTAGTAATAACCGCAATTCTGCAATCTTCGAGCGGTTTCTGTAGCGTTGTGAAGGGCGTGTCTGTGTTTTTCGCCCACTGGTAGTGGTTACTGTAGCCTTGTGCGCTGTAGAAGTCGCGGGTCCGCTGCATGTAACCGACATCGTATTTTAGCGGGTTCACGTCATTCGGCCGCCCAGCTGTGTTGCTGTTGTCTTTCTTCGGTGTCATTCGCGTCTCCTAAAATAGTTTTTCGGTGTTGCGAGCTTTCTATCTAGATGCCTAAAAACCTCCCTAGCTGTTTCAATTTTAAAGAGGCGTTCGATAATCACTACAGCGCGCCTTCGATTTAGTACACTGACTAACTGTCGATGCTCGCCAAAACAACTCTATTTCGAGTGTAGCTGAACCCCGATGCTAGGACTAGACGCTGTTTACCAAGTCACAGTGGGTGAAGTATAAGTAGCAGTCGCGAATTAATAGTAATTAGAAGTTGTTAAACGAAAACGAAATTCGGGAGCGCATCGAATAATGAGAACGAAAGCGATTATCGGAAAAGCATCGATGGCTCGTCTAGCATTTGCGATGGTATTCCTTCTGGTGGGGTTGGAAGGTCAGCCAGCGACGCCCGCGGATGAGAAAAAAATAGAAGGGGAAATCGACATGCGAATGAATTCACCGATCGCAGGCGTGAATTTTAGGATGATAGAGACCAATGGCATTTCAATGCGAATCGCCGAGGCAGGAAGCGATGGGCCTCTAGTGTTGCTTGTACACGGCTGGCCGGAGTCGTGGTACAGCTGGCGCCATCAGATTGTCGCGCTAGCTGCTGCAGGATACCGAGTTGTTGCGCCAGATATGCGCGGCTATGGCAGCACCACGGCGCCGGCCTCGGCAGAGGAGTATGACATTGTCACCATTGCTGCAGACATCATCGGGCTGCTTGATGCCCTTGGCGAGGAAAAGGCGGTCATGGTGGGGCACGACTGGGGGTCGATAGTCGCGTGGCAAACCGTCTTGTTTCACCCAAGTCGCTTTTCTGCACTCGTTGCAATGAGTGTGCCCTACGGGGGAAGGCCCGAACGTTCGCCGATGGTTGAATGGCGCGAGGCGTATGGCGACAACTTCTACTATATTCTCTACCACAACGAACCGGGAGGTGTCGCAGAGGCCGAATACGATGCCGATCCTCGAGGCTTGTTGAGTCGCCTCTATCTCTCGCCTGACAGCGAGCGTGAGCCGCGGGAAATTACAGATCCAAAAGCTGCAGCGGGTGGCTGGATAGGCCGTCTCGGCGCTGCGAAAGGCCTGCCTGATTGGCTAACAGAAGAGGATCTCGATTACGTAGTGGGTGAATTCAAACATGCTGGGTTTCGAGGAGGAATCAACTATTACCGAAACTTCCAGCGCAACTGGGAGCTCACCGAAAGTATCGGGCGCGACACAATTAAAATCCCGACGTTATTTCTCGCAGGAAGCGAAGACATGGTTATAGGCCATGCCACACAGGAGCGCCTAGAGGGTGCTATGGCACGGATTGCCACGGACTTACGTGGCGTGGTTCTACTGCCTGGAATCGGCCACTGGATACAGCAAGAGGCTCCAGAGGCTACTAATGCGGCATTGTTGGAGTTTTTGAACGGGCTTTAAAAGCGGGGCGTGCCTCATTCTATGGTCTGGACAACCCCCTCGCTTGCATCGATACTGTAACCGTTCGCTTGTTGTAGTTTCGACACTTTAAAGTAACAAGATCAGAATCCTCGGTAATAAAAACACAGCAAATCGAAGCGTAAGAAATGCAAAAATAAAATAATAAGCAGAGAGAATTATGAAAAAGCGCCTCACCTCAGCCCTCTTAGCCCTAGTTACAGGCTTCAGTATCCCGACTACAGTCTTCGCCGCCGAAGCGATGGCAAGCGGCACGTTTACCGAAGAGCAGTTCGAGCGAGGGCAGGTGCTTTACGCGCGCGAGTGTGCAAGTTGTCACGGCGCCGACTTAGAGGGGGGAGTAGCGCCGGTGCTTGCCAGCGTAACGTTTCGAAAGTCATATTCACTTCAAGGGTCCAATGTCGGCGAGTTATATAATCGCATCCGCAACACCATGCCGCCGCGACAGCTCGAAGTGCTTAATGACGACGAATACATTGATGTGATGGCATATGTGCTTGGGCGCAACAATGTTCTACCCGGCACCGAATTGCTCACCGACGACTACGATGCACTCGCGATGATTCCGCTGTCGCGTGGCGATGAAGGTCTCGATAGCGCCTCAACGTTCATTGCAGGCGAGGCGGGCACTCGACCAAGCGGGCAAGGCCCTAGTTTCGCGGATCTAAAAGCGGCGCAGGCCAACCATTCTGATTGGTTGTACCATAATCAAAATTACAAAGGCACACGCTACAGCGCGCTTGATCAGATTAACGTAGCAAATATCGGTGATCTGCAGCAGGTGTGCGCCTATCAGCTAGAAACATTTGCGACGATGCAGACCGGGCCGATCGTGTACGAAGGGGTGATGTATGTGACCAATTCGACGCGCACCGCTGCGATAGACGCAGCGACGTGCGAGCGCAAATGGGAGCACACCTGGACGCCAAAAGATCGTACCGTATGGGGTAACAACCGCGGTGTCGCAATTAAGGATGGCTACGTGGTGCGCGGCACTAACGATGGTTACCTGCTTGCGATCGATTCTGCCAACGGCAATCTTCTATGGGCGCGGCAGGTCGCAGACCCTTGGCTCGGTGAAACGTTCACCATGCCCCCGATGATCTTCGAAGACCTAATTTTGATTGGACCTGCAGGAAGTGAGAACGCAATTTCCGGCTGGGTCGGTGCATTCTCACTTGACGGCGGGGAGGAGCAATGGCGCTTTCATACTGTGCCAGAGGCAGCAGCAGGCGGCGGTCCGACGTGGGGTAACCCCGACAATATTGTCTTGGGAGGAGGTGCGGTCTGGACTCCGCTGAGCATGGATTTAGAGAAGGGCGAACTCTACGCTGCTGTCACCAATCCCGCGCCCGATCTGCCCGCGTATTTGCGCCCTGGTGATAATCTCTATACTAACAATATCATCGCGCTAGATCCTCGCAGCGGCGAACTCCTTTGGCATAAGTCTATCGTTCCCAACGACGATCACGACTGGGATTTGACCCAGGTGAGCCCTGTTCTGAAAGCAGGAGAGGATAATGTATCACGCGATCTTGTTGCGACTGTGGGCAAGGACGGTATCTTACGTACACTCGACAAGAACACACGCGAGGCGCTCTATGAGACTCCGATAACAACCATTCTGAACGCGGAGGTACCGGTTACTCAGGAGGGCGTCTTCGCCTGCCCTGGTGTTTTTGGCGGCGTTCTGTGGAGTGGTCCGGCCTATCATCCGGGTGAGCGTATTGTGGTGACGCCCTCAATCGACTATTGCGCACGTTTTGTGGCGGCGGAGGAGGTTGAGGTAAAGCCTGGGCAGTTATATATGGGTGGTGGCGTCATCCCGGATAACGAGCAGAGTGGTTGGCTTACTGCCGTTGACGTCGAAAGCGGCGACATACGCTGGCGCTACCACTCGCCCGCACCGATGGTCGCGGGTGTGACTACTACGGCAGGAGGGTTGGTGCTTAGTGGTGAACTGACAGGTAACCTGTTGATGCTCAACGCCGCCAGCGGCGAAGTCCTGAATAGTATTTACACCGGCGCGCCCATCGGGGGCGGCGTAATCACTTATGAAGTCGATGGGACGCAATACATCGCGACTAATTCAGGAAACGCGATGATGACGTTTCAAACCGGCCATGAAACCGCTCGTAGCGGAAGCGTAATCATTTATGCACTCCCGAAAGCGGCGCGTGGTGACTAGTCGATCAATGCGCAATCGAAGTAAGCCCTAGCGCGGTGCTAGGGCTACCCCGGCGCTCTAGATAATACGGTTGGCGTGCAGGTCAGCGATTTCGTTGTCCGAGTAGCCTAGCTCGCGCATGAGCTCATCGGTATGCTCGCCGAGCGTCGGTGCGCGGTGTCTGATTTCTCCGGGAGTCTCCGAGAGTTCGACTGGGGTTCGCATAAGCGGCGCCGCTTTGTCTAACCCCGGGTAGTCAACCGCTTGGAAAAGTCCCTTGGCGGCGATGTGAGGGTCCTCCAATACCTGCTGGGGTGACAGCACGGGACCTGCGGGGAGTCGTGCTTCCTCCATCGCCGCGAGTGCCTCAGCCGACGTGCGCTCGGCACACCATCGAGCCATGCGCTCGCTGACGAGGATGCTGTTGTCACCGCGGCTAATGTCGTCTTTGAAGCGCTCATCCTCGAGCCAGTGACTTTCGCCCATTAGATCGGCCCAGCGCTTAAACAATGGACCGCCCACGGACTGAACTAGCACCCAGCCATCCTTACATTTGAACGTATCCGAAGGCGCTGCGCCCTGTCCTCGATTGAGGCTCGCAACGCGATTTACCCCGAGAGCCGCCTGTTCGATGATAGTGCCATTCATCAGCGTTAAGGCTGTATTGAATAGAGAGCCCTCTACAACCTGACCTCGGCCGGTTTTCTGACGCTCGAAAAGCGCCGCCATGGTGCCGAATGCGGCAAAGCTCGCCGTGCCAAAATCCACGAAAGGTGGCCACGCTTTAACGGGTTGATCGGGCGTGCCGGATAAATACATAGCGCCAGACATTGCCTGACCTAGCCCATCGAAGCCGACGCGGTTGCTGTAAGGCCCGCCGCGGCCAAACGCCGAAATCATCGTGAGAATTATGTCTGGTTTCACTGCCTTCAGACTGTCGTAGTCCAACCCCATTGCGGCGAGTGTATCGGGGGGAAGATTTGCGATGACGACGTCTGCAGTAGCAACCAGTTTTTTGACAATCTCGCGGCCCTCGGGCTTCATCGGATTGAGTGTTAACCCTTTTTTATTCCGAGCCAGCTGCATAAACGTGCCGCCGTCATCTGTGTCGCTTATGGGCGCGAGATAACGATCCTCGCTGCCGTCTACCTTTTCGATTCGAATCACTTCAGCGCCCATATCGGCGAGGAGTGTGCCGCAGAACGGCCCCGCAATGTAGCGTCCAAAGTCGAGGACGCGAATGCCTTTAAGTACTTGTGTCATGATCTAGCGGCTCGTAAATAATTAATTCAGAGGCCTGAGTCTAGCATAGGAGAGTCGGGAGAAAAGGGTGTCTCAATAGCTTCAAGGCATAGCCACCGATTGTTGCGCTGTAGTATCGTTGTCTTACTATCTTGTGACGCTTCTTCGAGGAATGACCCATGAACCACTCACTGGCCTTTGGACTGAGACAGGTGGCAATTATTTTTGGCAGCGCTGCGCTGAGCGTGCTCATTGCTGCTCCTGCACAGGCTGCCGAGAATCCAGGCTATATTGAAGACCCATCGCGACGAACGACCGGTATCGGTAAGTTCTATATGGGGCGAGAAATCTCATTCGTGATGGGGCATCAAGCGGCGGGATGGCTCAATCGCCCAGGGCGTATCCAAGAGGAGATGCCCGATGAGGTGGTCGCCAATATGGGGCTCGAGCCTGATCATGTGGTCGCTGACATCGGCGCCGGCTCTGGTTATTTTTCTTTTCGCATCGCCAAACTCGTCCCAGAGGGAAAAGTGCTGGCCGTCGATATTCAGCAAGAAATGCTCGACATCATAGAGACCACGAAGGCGAAAGAAGGCGTAACTAACATCGAAGGAGTTAAGGGTGAAATAGATAACCCTAATCTTCCGGCCAACTCAATCGACGCGGCGATAATGGTCGATGCCTATCATGAGTTCTCGCATCCCTTCGAGATGATTGACGGCATCTATAATGCGTTGCGTCCAGGTGGCCGCATATTCCTGCTTGAGTATCGAGGTGAAGATGCCTCAGTGCCGATTCGCCCACTGCATAAGATGACGCAAGAACAAGTCATCAAGGAGATGAGCGTGTTCGGACTCAATTGGACCGCGACACTCGATTTTCTCCCTTGGCAACACATGATGATTTTTACAAAAACGGAGTGAGAGTCAGAAACGGTGAGAGTTTAGAAAGTGTTTCTGATCTTGAGTGAATACCTTACGCCAGGTTGTCTGCACGAGTTCTCGATTTCTTCGACAATACCATCGATCGTTGCGCCATCGAAGCGGGTACGCTCTCGGCAGAAATTACGGTCGTTGGCGTTTCTGATATCGAATCTAAAAGTTACTCCGTCAAACGCGCGTTTTTCAAAAAACAGGTTGAGGTCATAGTCAGGAATCTCGCGCTCAATATCAAAAACGTCTATGCGATTATAGTTGCTGCCTTCCCTCGCCTGCGTTGAATAATTAAAGCCGTAGCTGAGATTGTATTTATTTACATCGTGGCGGAATTCGGTTCTTCCGTTCCATCGACGACTCCAGCTAAATCTTCGCTCTATCCCTAAGAAGGGATCAAGCAATTTGGATTCGTTGATGCCTAGTCTAAATGTCAAAAGTGCATTTGGAAGACCGAGATATGTAAGCTGTGTGCTTGCATCGAAGTTGGCACCAAAGCGTTTGCCATCGCCAATATTTCCGCGTGCGGATTGCAAATTACTCGGCGACGGCGAGACATCTATCCTGTCGATCACATCACTTACATCGCGATAGTAAAGCTGCGAATTGAGTACACCGATGTTGTTCGGTAGTCGATACTCGAGGTTCAGGTCGTAACGCCAAGTCTGTTCCTGCTTAATGTTTGGGTTACCTGCAACGGTGTCTTGATCGTCGTCTGAGTTATCTGATGAGGCACTGAAATCTGAAAAACTTAACTGCGACACTGTTTTTTCAGCCGTGGCCCGAAACTGGAGAGACTCGGTCAGGTTGTAGCGATAGTCGATCCTCGGCTTAAAAAAGCCGAAACTCCGAGAGTTGCCTACGTCACCAGTCTGAGTAATCTCAGAGGATTCGTAGACCAGCGCTGTCTCAAGCGACATCGCATCGTTGAGTTGCCAATTATGAATGGCGAAATATTCGCTGCGAATTTCTTCAACTGTCGAAACGGCGTTGTCGACGCTAACAGGGAATAGGCCGCCATGAAGCGGAGATGTCTCGCCGCTGCCGTCATCGTTTCCTAGTCGGAGTTCGGAGTCGCGGATAGTTTGGGCGACTTCCACACCAGCCTCGATTGCCTGCTCCGAAAATAAATTAAACGTGTAGGAGCTGCGCGCAATCCGCTCCCGATCTCGTGCGCCTGAGAACAGGAAAAGGTCTTTGGTATCTTTCTCGTCGCCCACCTGAAAGCGTTCACGAGTAAAATTAAAGTCGCGATCGTTTACAATAAATAGGAAGCGAAACTTAGCGCGATTCTCAAAAGAGTATTCGTAGTCTCCACCTATCTCCCAGTTATCTCTCCGCCCTTGGTTGGCCTCGCGCTCGAGATTGACGCTAGGGTTGTCGTCCGCAAGTCCTATTATGCCTCGCGTGATGTCAGTGGGAGGCGCAGCCCTGCCATACAGGGCATTTAACTGGACCAGCGATTTCTCGAATTGATAGCCGAGGTTAATACTAGTTTCAAAGTTGGTCTGGTCGCGCGTGCTTTCCTCAATTCGCCTCTCTGTTGGGACGCCCTGAGGATCGTAGCTCGACTCTCGAGTGACCTGATTGACGTAGCTAGGGTCGCCTTGGATATGAAATAGATAGTTTAAATCGCCGTTTTGCCCCGAATAGGAGAGTCTTGCACCCGGCGCGAATTTACCATCTTGCGTGCGATCGGTGCTTATTTCTGCCGCTATGCTGGATCGAGACTCGGATGCGAGAAGGACAATATTCACAACTTGCCCACCGCCGCGCACATCGATTTCCTCGGAAGTGCCGCGAATAATCTCGATGTAGTCGACATCATCGGCGCTGATTCGGCTGAGCTGACTTCGGCCTTCATTACTCTTGCCCGTGATGCGCTGGCCGTTAATCAAAATCTCGCCTGCGCCGCCGCCGAGCCCGCGACCTCCGCCGCCCCCGCCGCCGAGTGCTAATCCAATGCCGGGAATCCTGCTCACCATGTCGTTAACTGAAACGGGCTGAAACTGCTCGAAATAGGACGCTTCGTAAATAACGCTCAGCTCGTCTACCGAGGCGGGCGCAGACGCCGTCTCGGTCGCGGGCTCCGCAGGCAATCCCAGTGAAGGCAGCAGAACTAGAACTGGGTATAGAGAGGCGAGGCGCCGCTTCATTGAAATTCTCCGAGAAAACTTTACTACCTCGGTAACGCTTAGACGCGGCGGGCAGATTGTGTGAGTTACGTTTCGTGACTTTTTAGTGCCGGAAAAGGACTCGTCACAGATCTTAGCGATGTGTGGGCCGATAACTTTAGAAATTATCCCCAAAGCTGCATTTTCCTGCAAATACTCGTGTTTGCGGGCTGATGATTTTTGCGCTGACGCGTGTAATTGGCGATAATGCGTGGTCTGCAGCGCGGTAGCTGTCCGTATAGTCCTAGCGAAAACATACGGCCTGTCCACCGAGCCGCATAATCGAATCGAAAGGGGAAAAGCATGCAACGCGAATCTATGGAAGTCGATGTAGTCATTGTCGGCGCAGGTCCTGCCGGTCTGTCGACTGCCTGTCGACTGCTACAAATGGCGCAAGCAGAGGGTAAAGAGATCTCGGTGTGTGTGCTCGAAAAGGGGTCTGAGGTAGGCGCGCACATCCTCTCAGGGGCTGTTTTCGAGCCCTCGGCTCTCAATGAGCTGTTTCCCGACTGGAAAGAGAAGGGTGCTCCACTCAACACGCCAGTGACTGGCGACAATGTCTATTACCTCCCAAGTGCAAAATCGGCAATCAAGTTTCCTGACTTGTTAGTGCCCAAGCCGATGCATAACGAGGGTAACTATATTATCTCGCTCGGCAATCTCTGCGCATGGCTCGGCGAGCAGGCGATGGAACTTGGCGCTGAAATTTTCCCAGGCTTCGCCGCCGCAGAAATTCTTTACAACGACGACGGTAGCGTGAAGGGGGTGGCGACCGGCGACATGGGAGTCGCGGCGAATGGTGAGCACAAGCCTTCCTTCGAGCCCGGCTTTGAATTTCATGCTAAATACACCATTCTCGCAGAGGGTTGCCGCGGTCATTTAGGCAAAGAGATTATTGCGAAATACGCGTTAGACAAAGACAGCGATCCTCAGCATTACGGTATCGGCCTCAAAGAAGTCTGGGAAATCCCCGCCGAAAATCATCAGCAGGGACTCGTTGTTCACACCGCAGGCTATCCGATGATCGGTGCAAGTTACGCCGGCACTAGCGGCGGTTTCCTGTACCATGTTGAGGATAACAAAGTCTCACTCGGGCTTATCGTAGACTTAGGATACAAAAATCCCCACATCAGTCCCTTCGATGAATTTCAAAAGTTCAAGCATCATCCGGTTATCGAGAAGACGCTCCAGGGCGGCAAGCGCATTAGCTATGGGGCGAGAGCGCTCATCAAAGGCGGCTTGAACTCGCTACCTAAAATGACGTTCCCTGGGGGGCTGCTCATAGGCTGTGATGCCGGCACGCTAAACGCTGCCAAAATTAAAGGCAGCCATACGGCGATGAAATCGGGCATGCTCGCCGCAGAATCACTCTATGCGGCGCTCACTCAGGCGGGTGAGGGCGAGGCGCCAGCGCGTGAACTGGTCGACTACAGCGAGCGCTTCAAGCAGTCGGACCTCTACGAAGAGTTGCACAAAACGCGCAACTTTAGTTCGGGCTTCCATAAATTCGGTTTCTGGATCGGTAGCGCGCTGACCTTTATCGAGCAGAATATCTTGTTCGGTAAGTCGCCGGTGACGATACATGATCGAACGCATGATCATGCCCAGCTCGTGCCGGCCGAATCCGCCCCTAAAATCGACTACCCGAAGCCCGACGGTAAGATCTCCTTCGATAAACTGTCGTCAGTCTTCCTGTCGAATACCAATCATGCCGAAGACCAGCCCTGCCATCTTAAGCTCAAAGATGCGTCGATTCCGATCAGTGTAAACCTGCCTAAATTTGACGAACCCGCTCAACGCTATTGTCCAGCAGGCGTCTATGAGGTCGTAGATGAGGCGGATGGATCGAAGCGTTTTCAAATCAATTCGCAGAACTGCGTGCACTGCAAGACCTGTGATATCAAAGACCCTTCGCAAAACATTCAATGGGTTGTACCAGAGGGTGCCGGGGGGCCGAACTATCCTGGAATGTAATATAAAATACTTTGTATTACAATTGTATACATTATTTTATGAAAGTGGTTTAGTATTATTTGAAAGGGGCGGAAGCCCCTTTTTCACGCCCGCCACTTTCACTGCATAGAAAATTATCAACGAAAGGTCTACTCTGACATTAGGTTGAATTTATACCTGAGCTAAGGAGGGTGCATTATGACAACGTTACGCTTGTCAGTTGTAGTAGTCCTCATACTCACTCGCTGTACCGCTATCGATCTAGAGAGTGAATTTCTCCTCGACAGCGAGCTACAGGCGCAGATACTCGATCAGACGAGCGACGCGTTCGCTAGTATTGATCCGTTGTTTTTGAGCGATGACTTAAAGCAACAATTGGATAAGCATATTGGCTCTGCTCGCGACGATCGTGCGCGTGTTGAGCGCCTTCAAGACTTTCTTTACGACGAAGCATATTTAGGCATCAGCTATTCGGCAGAGAAAACGCATACCGCAATGGAGCTCTATGAGGCGCGTACTGGCAACTGTCTGTCGGCTATGAATCTTTATATTGCGATGGCACGGCATTTGGGGATCGATGCGCGATTTCAGCGCGTTGACGTGCAGCCGAGTTGGGATAAGCGGGGCGGCCTCTTAGTGCTCAGCCAACACATCAATGCAACGGGTCGATTTGATCAGGCGAATCGTTATGTCGCCGATTTCACGCCAGAGATTGCGTTGCAACAGCTCACGTCTAAAGTCATCACTGACACACAGGCGCGCGCACTTTATTTTAATAATTTAGGCGTCGAGGAGCTGATCGCGCATAACTACGAAGGCGCAATTGCCTACTTCAAGAACGCGCTCTTCTTGGACCCTGAGAACGCGATCGCCTGGAATAATGTTGGCGCAGCGTTTAATCGAGTCGGAGAGCGGACACTTGCCGAATACAGCTATCGAAAAGCTTTCGAGCTTGATGCGACAAGCGCTACAGCTATCGCCAATCTCGCCAAGTTCTATCACGCGGCCGGTGACACTCGCCGAGCGCGAGCGTATGAGCTCGCGATCGAGCGTTTTAATGAGATGAATCCCTACTATCACTATGCGCAGGGCCACGTTGCTTACTCTGAGGGCGATTTAGACCATGCGCGACGGGCGTTCGAACGCGCGCTCGCTCTAAAGCAAGAGGAACCAGACTTCTACGAGGCACTGGGGCGTGTTTATTTCGAGCTAGGAGATCTGGTTGCAGCCAGAAAACTCAGCCGAGAGGCTGAGGAATTGGTTTTGCTGAACGAGGAGATCTACAGGCCAAGCAGCTCTCGCCTCCGAGTGTTGGAGCGCAAGAGCGGTAATATCGACGGCGCAAGCCTTCGAATGATCTATAGCCAGTAGTCTTGAGCTCTAGCTAACGTCGGTTGCGAATATATAGCTTTTTACAAGATCTTTTATCGCCTCAATCTGCGACTTGTCTTGCGCGACAGCTTTTATAACCAACCCGCGTTTCTTTTCGTTTTCGCTACTCACTTGAGCGACGATATTTGCTTTTTCTAGCAGTCCGTTGACCACTTCTTCGGCTATTCTTTGTCTGAGCGCTGGCCTAAATATTTTACCTACGGCCGTTAGTGGCATCTCTTGCAAAAAATCGATGCGCTTCGGAATCGCAGCGCGCTCCGAAATAAGACCAGCAGCATAGTCGATAAGCGCTTGCTCAGAGAGCGTGCTGCCCTGAGTGAGAACAACATAAGCCATCGGCAGCTCTCCGGTGTAAGCGTCGGGTAGGCCTATCGCTACAGAGGTTACGACCTCGGGGTGAGAATTGAGCGGTTCTTCGATGAGTTCGGGGTCGATGTTGTGGCCACTGCGAATGATAAGGTCTTTGGCACGGCCAGATAAGTACAAGCAGTCGTTCTCGTCTAAATAACCGAGGTCGCCGGTGTTAAACCAGCCATCTTCGATCCATGCATTGTTGTTGTCAGCTTCGACCTTGTAGCCTGCAAAAACCTGGGGGCCTTTAACTAAAATCGCGCCGCTTTCACCGGTCTCGCAGTTTTTGGTCACCGTCGTTCCCTCTAGCTGCACGATGCGTATGCCCCCATAGGGAATTCGCATACCTACGCTACCGGGTGGCTGATCGATTGGGGCGCGACTGATAACCGATGTTGTTTCGGTCATGCCGTAGCCGTTGCCGATTTCGACGTTAAATCTTTCCTCGAAACTTAGCTCGAAAGGGCGCGACAGAGGCGCTGCACCCGAGTTTAAGTTGGTGAGACTTGAGATATCTGCATCGCCCACAGGAATCTCGGAGAGAGCCATGAGCACCGTAGGTACCGCGGAAATCTGCTTTACCTTGAAACGTTCGATTAATTTCCAAATGTTCGGCATCGCAGTTTGCGAACGGAACCCGGAGGGCGTCATCAGGAAGACGCGGTAACCCACTGCAAACGAAGCTACTCCTTGAATGATACAGCCGTAGATATGGAAGAGTGGTAGTCCACAGAGCACCGTATGGTGTTCCATATGTGCCGTGTAAACCTGCATCAATTGACCCACGAAGGCCATGTTTCCGTGTGTGAGCTGAGCGAGTTTCGGACGGCCTGTTGTACCGCCGGTGTGGAAATAGGCGGCAATCTCACTTGCCTCGAATTTTCGCGCTGTATCGAGCGCGTCGGCGTTCATTCCTTTAATGGCTTTGTCGAAATCGTAAAGCGACAGTGATGATCCTTCGGGCAGTGTTGCAGATGGATCACACATGCCCGCGGCGTTAACGGCGACTAGAGTCGTGACCGAATCAGCCATTGCCGCCGCTG
The DNA here is from genome assembly GCA_023254735.1 of Pseudomonadales bacterium. Taxonomy (GTDB): domain Bacteria; phylum Pseudomonadota; class Gammaproteobacteria; order Pseudomonadales; family Pseudohongiellaceae; genus UBA9145. The sequence continues at coordinate 12,989 of JALRKV010000004.1, forward strand.
CGAGGCATTTCTCCCAGATATCGGTTGCAGGCGATTTGCCGAGGCAAATCATCACTGTCGAATTCGCTGCCGAAATGATTTCGGCCATGTGCTCTGCTTCGAGCATTGGATTGATGGGATTCGATATACCTGCAGCTTGCGCGCCCCATATCGCGAAATGGGTCTGAGGCAGTACGGGCAAAATTATCGACACTGAGTCACCGGGCTTGATGCCGAGTGAGGTGAGGAAGTTCGCAGTGCGAGTAATCTGAGCGCCGAGCTCACGGTAGCTTGTAGAGACTTCTTTTTCGTCTGGCAGGCCCTGCAGCAAAAACTCCATGGCGTGATCATCGCCAAACTGTTTTGCCGAGTTCATCAATAATTCGTAGCTGTTGGTGTAGGGGAATTGATCGAAGAGAGGCGTTTTTTCAAATTCGCGTACGTTCTCGATAGTTTCCATTATCGGTTCGGGAAGCGGGCGGTTAGCTAAATCGATCAAAGCAGAATTCTCCATGTGCTTAATATGACAGGGCGGTTTTACTCTTGGTTTTTTGCCTGTTTTCTGGATTTATAGCACGATCAAAGGGTGCTAACTAGGGCTTGAGCCACATAGAGACATAGCTTGAGACTAAGACGGCGATAGGAGTTTTTTGGCAGGTCCGGCGTCAAATTTTAGGGGCTAGGTGTTGCGTGCGACAGAGAAGTCAGCGAGGGTGTGCAGCGCGTCGCGGTAGAGCGAAGCAGGGAGCCCATTTAGTTTGCTCAGCGCGAGATCGGCCTGTTGTTGTGCTTTGGCACGCGTATATTCAAGAGAGCCTGTTCTACGGATGATATCGATGACCTGCGAGAGCGTCTCGGGCTGAAGTGGCGACTTGTTGCTTAAGCATTCTCGGATGAGTTGGATCTCTGTCTCGCTGCACTGGGTCATCGCGTGGATGAGTGGCAGGGTCGGCTTGCCCTCTGCGAGGTCATCGCCGACGTTCTTGCCGAGATTTACAGCATCCCCGTCATAATCTAGCGCGTCGTCAATAAGCTGGAACGCAGTGCCGATATGCATGCCGAAAAGTCTCAGCGCATCCTGAGTTTCGGCGTCGGCATCCGCCAGAATGGCGCCACAGTGTGCGGCTGCTTCAAAGAGAATTGCTGTCTTATTATGGATAACCTGGAGATAGCTTTCTTCGGTCGACGCGGGGTTATTCTTGTTAATCAGCTGAAGAACCTCGCCCTCGGCGATTTTATTCGTCGTATCTGCCATGATTTCCATAATGCGCATATCGCCAATATCGACGAGGAGCTGAAAAGCGCGGGAATAGATAAAGTCACCAACTAACACGCTCGATGGGTTATTCCACTCGGCGTTTACCGTAGGGCGGCCGCGTCGCAGCGACGACATATCGACCACGTCGTCGTGCAGTAGGGTAGCTGTATGTATGAATTCGATGACAGAGGCCAGTGCAATAGGGGCCGGTGTGTCTGAGCCGCAGCAGCGTGCGGCGAGCAATACCAGGATGGGCCGAAGTCGCTTACCGCCGGCATCAACGATGTAATGGCCGATATTCTCAACCAAAGGCACCTGCGAATGGAGCTGTTCGACTATGTAGCGGTCGACCGCGTCCATATCGTCGTTTACTGCATTGCGTATTGCTTGATACATGCGATTTCTCTGGCTCTTGCGCCTCAATTCGAGCGCTGCATGCTAGGGAGAGGGTAGGTTCCTGTCAAGTTTCAGCGGTTGTTCCAAGGGGGTTTCACCGCCGCGAAGGCCGCGCCGTTACTAGTTTTAGGGTTTTTTTGCATAGTATGCGTTTTTAGCGTGTATACCCCTTGCCTACACCCCTTATTTTCCGTAAAATCCCCGCCCCTATATGGAATGGGTCCAATGTCCATTCGTAGCGGTTTCGGAGAGAAATATGTACGCGGTAATAGTTAGTGGCGGAAAGCAGCACAGGGTCACGGAAGGCGAGACGCTGAAGCTCGAAAAACTGGAAGTCGCCACAGGCGAAGTTGTCCAGTTCGACAAAGTCCTTATGGTAGGCGAAGGCGAGTCTGTAAAGATTGGTGCCCCCTATGTCGAAGGTGGTCAGGTCACTGCTGAGGTTCTCTCGCAAGGCCGCGCAAAAAAGGTGCAAATCATCAAATTCAACCGCCGCAAGCATTTCCGCAAGCAGCAGGGTCACAGGCAGTGGTTCACCGAAGTGAAAATCACTGGTATCAAAGGTTAAGTAGGAGTTAAGTCATGGCGCATAAGAAAGCAGGCGGTAGTACTAATAACGGCCGCGATTCCATATCCAAACGCCTAGGCGTGAAGCTCTTTGGCGGCCAGGCAGCCCGCGCAGGTAACATCATCGTGCGTCAGCGCGGTACGCGTTTCCACCCTGGAGAAAATGTAGGCTGTGGCAAAGACCACACTCTCTTCGCGAAGGCCGATGGCGTCGTTAAGTTTGTAGTGAAAGGCCCACATAACCGCAAATTCGTTACTATCGAAGCGGTTTAACTATTTCGCGGTCCTAGTGGGCTAAGCGGGATAAACTAAGAAGCCTCGTCACTAGACGGGGCTTTTTTGTATCGGACGTAAAAATGAAATTCGTAGATGAAGCAGAAATCGTAGCAGAGGCGGGGCGCGGCGGAAGCGGCGCTCTTAGCTTTAGGCGCGAAAAATACATCGAGCGTGGTGGGCCTGACGGGGGTGACGGGGGTCACGGCGGCAGTGTTTACCTGCAGGCTGACCCAAGCCTAAACACGCTCGTCGATTTTCGTTTTCAGCCGCGCTACCGCGCGCAGTCTGGGCAGGCTGGGCAGAGCCGCAATTGCACCGGTCGTGGTGGCGACGATCTCATCGTCAAGGTCCCCGTCGGCACGACAGTTATCGATGTCGACACCGAGGAACTCATCGCTGACCTCAAAGACCCAGATCAACCGGTAATGGTCGCGAAAGGTGGGTTCCACGGCTTGGGCAATACACGCTTCAAGTCGAGTACTAACCGGGCGCCGCGTAAGACCACTAAGGGGACGCCGGGTGAAATACGTAAGCTGCAGCTGCAGCTGCGTCTCGTCGCCGATGTAGGGCTTCTGGGGCTGCCTAATGCGGGCAAGTCGACGCTTATTCGTGCTGTGTCTGCCGCAACGCCAAAAGTGGCTAACTATCCGTTCACAACGCTCGTACCCAATCTCGGCGTGGTGAGTTTGGGTATGGAGCGTAGCTTCGTGATGGCCGATATTCCGGGTTTGATCGAGGGGGCGTCAGAAGGTGCTGGACTGGGTTTTAGATTCCTCAAGCATCTTTCTCGCACACGCTTGCTCTTGCATCTGGTCGATGTGTTGCCAATGGATCAGGAAGATCCGGTTGAAACTGCGGTAAAAATCGCTGCCGAGCTCGCTAAGTTCAGTCCGACGCTCGCAGCCAAAGACCGCTGGCTGGTGCTGAATAAAATTGACATCATAGAGCCCGAAGCGCTTGCTGAAATCAAGGCCAAGATGCGCGAAGCGCTTAACTGGGAAGGAAAGATCTATGAAATCTCAGGCATTAATGGCCATGGCTGTGACGAGCTCTGCAATGCGTTGATGGATGAGATAATCGTCCACCGAGAAAGGCTACTCAATGACGAGGAATATGCCGAGACTCAACAGGCGCTAGAGGCAGAAATGGCGTTTGAGATTCGCCGTACAATCGAGAGTAGCAAGGCGGCGCGGCGCGCTTTGCGTGCGCAAGCCGAAGCTGATTTAGATGATTTCGATGACGACTGGGACGATTGGGATGACGAAGACTAACAAGCTGCTCGCTTGTTTGTGTGAGCCATCGGTTCTGGCTATGAGAGTAGGTTAGAGAGCGCGTTAATGAGAGACAAAATTAGCCAAGCGAAACGCTGGGTGGTGAAAGTCGGCAGTTCTTTAGTGACCAATGACGGGAAAGGACTCGATCTTGCCGCGATCGAAACGTGGGCAGAGCAGCTCGTTGCGATGCGGGCGCAGGGGATTCAAGTGGTGCTTGTTTCCTCTGGCGCAGTCGCAGAGGGGGTTTCGCGCCTCGGACTTAGTCGACGGCCTAGTCAGGTCAATTTGCAGCAGGCGGCGGCCGCAGTGGGTCAGATGGGGCTAATTCAGGCCTACGAGAGTTGTTTCAATCGCCATGACGTACGCGCAGCACAGATTCTGCTGACGCATGAAGATTTATCGGACCGCACGCGGTATCTCAACGCGCGCTCCACGCTGACTACACTGCTCGATATGGGTGTGGTGCCGGTTGTTAACGAGAACGATACGGTAGCCACCGCTGAAATTTGCCTAGGTGACAATGATACTCTCGCCGGTTTGGTGGCGAATCTCATCAATGCTGACGCAATGGTCCTGCTCACAGATCAAGATGGTCTCTATAGCGCCGATCCCCGCACGGACAAGAGCGCGCAACTCATCTCTGTAGGCTCGGCACTCGACCCAAGCCTTACGGCTATGGCAGGCGGTGGCGGAAGCCTCGGACGCGGTGGTATGCGTACTAAACTCTCTGCCGCGAGGCTCGCAGCACGTTCTGGCACCAACACGATTATCGCCAACGGCCGCGAAGCCCAGGTGCTCGGTCGACTGAGTCGTGGCGAGGACATTGGGACTCTGCTTGAGGCTGACAGTGAGCCGGTAGGGGCACGTAAACAGTGGTTGGCGAGTCAGCTTACTACGCAGGGAGAAGTGGTTATAGACGCCGGTGCTGTCAGGGTTCTGCGAGACGCGGGCAAGAGTCTTCTCGCCGTGGGGATTGTTGGCGTCTCGGGCGCGTTTCACCGCGGTGAAGTGGTCGTCTGCCGAGACGTCGCGGGGAAAGAAGTGGCGCGCGGCTTAAGTAATTACAGCGCCGCTGAGGTCGAACGGCTCAAGGGGCAGAGTAGTGATAAGATCGTGGAGCTGCTGGGCTATGCCGGCGATGACGAAATTATCCATCGCGACAACTTGATTCTCATCGAAAGCTAACCCTTCGAGGACGCAGCACGGCGTTTTACCTCCGTGTTTTGTGTCAGACACAAAAAAGCCGGCTTTGCCGGCTTCTTCATTTTTCTGCAATGCTCGCGAGGCCGGTTAAGGCTGCGAAGGGTATCTAGGCTTGAAGCGCCTTGATTGCAGAATTCAGGCGGCTCTTGTGGCGAGCTGCCTTGTTCTTGTGAATGATGCCACGGTCGGCCATACGATCGATGACAGGCACTGCCGTGTTGTAAGCGGTTGTTGCTGAAGCGTGGTCGCCTCCAATGATGGCTGCGTCGACTTTCTTGATGTAAGTACGCACCATCGAACGGAATGACGCGTTATGTCGGCGACGAACTTCGCTTTGCTTAGCGCGCTTACGGGCTTGTGCTGAATTAGCCAATTGTGACTCCTTGGTTTTTCAAGTATTTGTTTTAACTTTAGAAAATAGTTTTTTAGCGAATCTTTTTGTGTCTGATATCTAGCCGGCTTTTCTCCGCGCAGTGCAAAAACAAGCGTGCGACAAAGGCCTGACTCTAGGGGCGTACTAGCCGAACGACACCCTAATTTAAGAGCGCGACACTATGCCGCTTAGGTCGCGCATTGTCAAGCGTTGCCGGCGGTAGACTAGGCGCGACGATTCGACCCCGGCGCGTAGTTCGCTTGCTTAGGTCCTTGAATAGCCAAGAAATCGCTGTAGTTATCACAAACTCGATCCGATAAGCTTACGATGCTCAGCCCAAAGTCCCATCGGCGGACTACAGAGGGCGCCGGCCGAGAGAAATTACCGACCCATGACACGAGACCAAGATCAGGCCATCCAGCAACAAGACAGTGATGACAGGCCTTCTGGAAAGCCCGAACGGCCTCCCGAACCGGGACCGAGCCTATTAGGGGCAAGCGGGATAACGGGGTCGATGACCCTTGTGTCGCGTTTTCTTGGGTTGGCTCGCGACATCGTCATTGCTCGGTTGTTTGGCGCGAGCGACGCATCTGACGTCTTCTTTCTTGCCAATAAAATCCCCAATTTTCTGCGCCGCCTCTTTGCAGAGGGAGCGTTCAATCAGGCCTTTGTGCCAGTACTCTCCGAATACCGGAGTCTGAGGAGTCACGATGATGTCCGCGAGTTGATTGCGGCGGTTGCGGCAAGTCTCGGTGGACTTCTCACAGTTATCAGCGTGGTGGTGATGGTATCGGCGCCTCTTATCGCGGTGCCTATAGCCTACGGCTTTACCGACAATCCCGCAAAGTTCGCCCTGTTCGTCGAGATGCTCCGCATTACCTTTCCGTATCTTCTGCTGATCTCGCTTACCGCGCTTTGCGGCGCCGTGCTCAATAGCTATGGGCGCTTCGCAGCGCCCGCAATTACGCCCGCACTTCTCAACCTCTGCCTGATTGGCAGCGCCTTTCTGCTCGCGCCATACCTCCACACACCAGAACTCGCGCTCGCTTGGGGAGTGCTTATCGCCGGCGTCGCACAGCTGCTATTCCAGCTGCCGTTTTTGCTGCAAATGCGCCTCTTGCCGTTTCCAAGGCGTAGTCCGGGTCACGAGGGCGTTGCTCGAATTAAGGCATTAATGCTGCCGGCGCTTTTCGGCGTGTCGGTCAATCAGATCAATCTGCTGCTCGATTCGTTTATCGCGTCGCTACTGGTGACCGGCAGCGTCTCTTGGCTGTATTTTTCTGATCGACTGATGGAATTGCCACTGGGAATATTCGGTGTTGCGCTCGCGATTGTCGTGCTGCCAAGTCTCTCACGCTCCCATGCAGACAAGTCGCCAGAGCAGTTTAGCGATACCATCGATTGGGCGCTGCGGCTCGTGTGCCTTATCGCCTTTCCTGCCGCGCTGGCTTTAATATTGCTCGCGAAGCCACTGCTGATTACCCTGTTTTTTAACGATAACTTCACGGCAACCGACGTACAGCAAGCCTCCGCGAGCCTGCAAGCTTATGCGTTTGGTTTACTCGGGTTTATGTCTGTAAAGATTTTTGCTCCGGGATTTTACGCGCGACAGGATACGCGCACACCTGTCCGCATCGGTGTCATCGCAATGATCGTCAACATGGTGCTCAACGTCGTCTTTTATTGGCAGGGCTATGGTCATGTGGGATTGGCGGCGGCAACGAGTCTCGCCGCGTGTGTTAACGCGGGCCTTCTCTTGCGCGGATTAATTCGAGAGGGCGCGTTTCGCTTCGCCACTGGTTGGAGTGTTTGGGGGCTGCGGCTGTTGCTCGCGAATAGTTGTATGGGATTATTCTTGTACTTTAAAGCGGGGGACTGGAATCAGTGGCTTACCTGGGGCGCAGGCGAACAGGTTTTACAAATGGCCATTCTGGTCTGCGGTGGCGTGGTGCTCTATGTGGGTGTTCTATTTGCTGCCGGCCTGCGCTGGCGAGAGGTGTATCGCTAAATGGCGGCGCGCTTTACTCGACGGGTTTATATTGGGGATACCCCTGCAGAGGCTTGGCATATTCACAACGTGTTAGATCAGCACGGGATCGCCTCAGAATTGCGCAACGAGACATTGTTCGGCGCCACCGGTGAAATCCCTGTTCTAGAATCTCTGCCCGAGGTGTGGGTTAGTGACGTCAATTCGGTGGCTGCAGAGGCGCTGATTAAGGAAATCCGCAGTAGGCCTGAGGAGTCCGCTGAGTGGAGGTGCGATGGCTGCGGCGAAGCCGTGGACGGCGTCTTTGCAATTTGCTGGCGCTGCGGCGCGCCAGCGAGTGGCAGCAGTTAGGCGCGCGACATAAATTTGCCGGTCACCGTGTTGATTTTTATGGTCTCACCCACCGAGAGATATTCGGGTACCTGCACTTCGAGTCCCGTCGATAACCGCGCAGTCTTGCTGCGGTTCGTGGCCGACGAGCCAGTGACCGCCGGAGGGGTGTCCTCGACAACGAGGTTTACCGATTGCGGCAGTTCGATACCAAGCAGCACTCCATCCATCAGTAGTGCAACAATATCCTCTTGCTGCTCGACTAAGTACTCGCTTTGTCCTTCGAGAGAATCTGCATCGACTGTGTACTGGCTATAGTCCTCGAGATTCATAAAAACGAAACTCTCACCGTCTTTGTACGAATACTGCACGCGGACTCGCTGGCAGTCAGCGTCTTTTAACAAGTCATCGCCTTTCAGGGAGAGGTCCAGCTTTTGTCGCGTTTTGAGATTATTAAAACGCACTTTGTAGAGGGTTGCCGCGCCGCGCGAGGAGGGGCTCTTACTCTCAAATTGCCTAACGACATGCGGAATGCCCTCAATGTCGACAATCATCCCGCGTTTTAATTCGCTCGCTTTAGGCATATTCAAAAATCCTCATTGAGTGGCAATTCTTACCCTTGGGTTCCGCTCATGACAGCGGTTCGGCTGGATAGCCAAATCTGCCGCGAGTGCGGCCCGTTCGAGCAGCGCAAAGGTACAGAATGCGCCTGCAGCTGTAAATACTCTCGGACCAATAGCACCTTTTTCCGGCGGATCTAGAAATGCGGGCTTGCCGACTCTTTGAGTTCGCTGAACAGTTCGCGCATAATTGCGCCTCGCCGAAATATTGAGAATGCCATCATGGTTGAACGCGTTAAGGAAATAGACGATTTGCACATCATTCGACACGAGGAGCTGATAACGCCTCAGCAGCTCAAATCTGAACTTGTGTTGGAGGGTGCAGCACTCGACACAGTGCTCAAGGGGCATCGTGCAGTAAAAGCGGTGCTGGATCGCCAGGATCCACGTCTCATCGTAGTGGTCGGGCCTTGCTCTATACACAACCCTGAGGAAGCGCTCGCCTATGCGCGCAAGCTCAAGCCGATTGCTGATGAGTTGGCAGAGAGCTTACTAATTGTGATGCGCGTCTACTTTGAGAAACCGCGCACCTCGGTGGGCTGGGAAGGCCTTATCTATGACCCCCATCTCGACGGCAGTCACCGCATTGATCATGGCCTGAAAATCGGCCGAAGGCTCATGCTGGATATTGCTGAGATCGGTTTGCCAATCGGCATCGAGGCGCTGGACTTGATTACTCCGCAGTATCTCCAAGACCTTGTTACTTGGACTGCAGTCGGGGCTAGAACAACGGAATCACCCACACATCGAAAACTTGCGAGCGGCATTTCATCGGCGGTGGGATTCAAGAATAATATCGACGGTAGCCTCACGGTTGCCGTCAATGCGATTCGCTCGGCGTCGGCGAATAACAGTTTTATCAGCGTAACCGACGAGGGGAAGGTGGCGCATTTCCGTACAGATGGAAACCCCCATTGCCACGTGATTTTGCGCGGCGGCAAAGAGCCTAACTACGATCGCGAAAGCGTCGCGGCGTGCGAGACAGAGCTGCAAAAAGCGGGACTGATTGATAATCTCATGATCGACTGCAGCCACGGTAATTCGCGCAAGGATCCGAAGAACCAACTACTGGTACTGCGGGATATCGCCGAGCAGATTGCTGCAGGTAATAAGTCGATCATAGGGGTGATGCTCGAGAGTAATCTCGAGGCCGGCAATCAACCGATACCAGATGACTTAACGGATTTGAAGCCCGGCGTGTCGATTACCGACGCCTGCATCGATTGGGAGACAACCGAGTCGCTGCTTCGAGAGTTTGCGATGAGCGTCGCACCGGCCCTTAGGGCGCGGCAATAGCGTCAAAGGCTGTGAGTGCACCGCCGCCCTGCGACGGCCGGTGCACAGCTACGCTTAGGGCTTGAGGACGGCGGCGAGGCTTTCTGCGAGGTACTCGACATTGGCATCGTTTATGCCGGCGACGTTTATGCGACTCGAGTCAACGAGGTAAATACTGTAGTCGCGCACGAGCGTCTGCACTTGCTCGACATTGACTCCCAAGAAAGAAAACATTCCCTTCTCGTTCTGAATAAAGCCAAAATCGCGGTCTATGCCGACTTTGCGGGTCTGTTCCACCAGCTTCGCACGCAGCCCATTGATGCGATCGCGCATCCCTGTCAGTTCAGCATCCCATTCGCTGCGAAGGGCGGGGTTGTTGAGAATAAGTTGCACTACCTCTGCACCATGATCGGGTGGCATTGAGTACATGGCGCGCGCCGAGGCAGCAATTAATGTAGTGGCAGTTGTCGTCTCGGTTTCGGTTTCGCAGATTAACGTCATCGCACCTGTGCGCTCACGGTAAAGACCGAAATTTTTAGAGCAAGAGCTTACTAGAACGAGCTCCGGCAGGGACTCAGCCATGAGGCGTGTGCCGATCATGTCCTCTTCAAGTCCATCTCCGAGGCCTTGATAGGCAAGGTCGATAAAGACGGTGAAGCCCTGATCTAGGGCGACGTCGCGCACTGCCTCCCACTGAGCGAGAGTAAGATCGGCGCCGCAGGGGTTATGGCAGCAACCGTGAAGCAGGACAATGTCGCCCTTTGGCACGGTCTTTAAGCAGGCGAGCATTTCTTCGAAACGCACACTGTGGGTCGCGTAGTCGTAATAGGGGTATTTGCTAATTTTGAGGCCAGCAGTGGTCATTAACGGCACGTGATTAGCCCACGTCGGGTCGCTGACCCAGACAGTCGCGTCGGTATTCGCCTGCTTTAAGAATTCAGCAGCGAGTCTCAGTCCACCGCATCCCCCGGGCGCCTGCACGGTGACTCGACGCTTACCGAGACTTGCGTTTAAGGCTTTTCCGAAAAGCAGCTCGGCAACCGCCTCGTTGTATTCAGGGGAGCCAGTTGGACCGATATACTTTTTGCTCGTCTGAGTCGTAAGTATCTGCTGTTCGGCTTTTTTAACGGCAGTCATCACCGGCGTGTCGCCGTTCTCGTCTTTGTAAATACCGATGCCTAAATCTATTTTGTTAGGGTTTGTGTCTGCGCGATATTCGGCGACAAGGCGGAGAATCGGATCTGCGGGTAGGGCACTGAGAGACTGAAACATGATTATTTCTCTAAAAGTGAGTTATCGGTTGGCTATCTAAAATGCGGTTAGCGCGCTTGATGCGCCTTGAGCGTGTTCTGCAATAGCGACGCGCGTGTCATAGGGCCGACCCCGCCAGTCACGTAAGTGATGTAGGAGCACTTCTCCTTCACATTGTCGAAGTCGACATCGCCGACGTTTCTAAAGCCGTTTTTCTTTGTGGTATCGGGAACGCGTGTTTGGCCCACATCGATAACCACAGCGCCTTGCTTCACCATGTCAGCGGTGACAAATTCGGTTTTCCCTATCGCAACGATCAGGATGTCGGCGCTCAAGCAGAGTTCTTTTAGATTCTTGGTTCGACTGTGAGCAATAGTCACGGTCGCATTGCCTGGGTTTGTGTTGCGTGACATAAGCACAGCCATTGGCGTACCCACAATATTGCTGCGACCCAAGACCACGCAGTGTTTGCCCTCGGTCTCGATTTTGTAGCGTGCGAGTAATTCCATAATGCCGTTTGGCGTCGCTGAGATAAAAGTAGGCAGGCCGAGATTAAGCTTGCCGACGCTCACAGGGCTAAAGCCATCGACATCTTTCTTCGCATCGATTGCTAGGATGATTTTGTTTTCGTCGATATGCTTTGGCAGAGGCAGCTGCACGATGAAGCCGTCTATGCCGTCATCAGCATTAAGCTCAGCGACCTTCGCAAGCAGCTCGTCTTCGGTCACCGTGTCGGGTAAACGGATAGTCGTTGATTCGAAGCCTACCTGCGCACAGTCCTTCACCTTGAAGGCGACATAATTCTCTGAGGCGCCGTCATTACCAACAAGTACTGCGGCGAGATGCGGTGCCCGCTGACCAGACGCCTTTATAGCGTCGACCTTCTGCGTGATTTCTTGGCGAATTTGTTCGGCGCAAAGATTGCCGTCAAGTAGCTGCATGAGGGGTTCCGTGTGGTCAGTGTTTTGTTGGGCGCGGGTCGACGCCTTGTGGCCTTTGGCATGGGAGTACAATGATAAACGAGGCGGGTATTTGTCTCAATAAGCGATGTCGATTTAGCGCTCTTCGCGTTGTTGCTAGCGAGTAGGCGTATCGATGAGTATTATGCTGTTTTGACTCGAAAGACCGAACGCGTGATTCAGGCTTGCCAAGCCGCTTCGCAAGTTTAATTGAAAAGGGGCAAGCACGGATGGAACTCGCACTCGCAGCAGTCGTGATCGTAATAGGGTCGTATGTTCAGAGCAGCATCGGTTTCGGTCTAGCGATTATTTCCGCGCCTCTCTTATTTATTATCGATCCACTGTATGTTCCGGGTCCGGTGACTGTGTGCGCACTCACGCTTTCACTCGCCAACACTTATCATCACCGCAAAGCGGTTTCTCTCAAAGGCCTTCAATACGCGATTATAGGGCGTATACCCGGCACTATCGCAGGCGGATTTTTGCTGCTGTGGATCTCGCATGATGCGCTAGCACTGTGGCTCGGCGTCTCCGTGTTGGCGGCTGTGGGGTTAAGTTTGAGCAGCATCGTGATTCGCCCGAGTAATCCGGCAATGGTGACGGCTGGTTTCCTCTCTGGATTCATGGGCACGAGTTCAGCGATTGGCGGGCCACCCATGGCGCTCGTAATGCAGCACGAGGGGAATGACTTTATCCGCGCCAATCTCGCGGCATTTTTTATCGTTAGCTGCGTCATGTCGCTTTTTATGCTCGCCTCTATCGATCGCTTTGGCAGCGCCGAGGCGCTAGTCTCATTGCCATTGCTACCGGCCACGCTAGTGGGCTACTTGTTAGCGAAAAAAACAATGCACAGAATTTCGCATCGAAAACTCAGGCTGTTCAGCCTAACCCTCTGCGCAGTCGCAGGTGCAGGCTCGATTTTGTCGGTCTGGGTCTGAGCGGGTTTTGACGCGAGGCGAGTTTTTGCGAGCAGTTGTTTCGCAGCAGGCGGCGATCAGTTAGACTCAAAAGTCCTAGACAGGATACTAGGTTTCGCTCACGGGCACGGATTTGCTCGTTGCCGATAAAATTTTTGCAACGTCTAATTACTCAGAGGAAATCTCAATGTCATACTCAGTTCTCAAGAAAATTCCCCGCGCGATCGCGAGTCTTTCGCTGATTGCTTTTCTCGCCTCGGCTTCCCAGGCTGCGCTCGCAGACGATGCTGCGGCGGTCAAAACTATTGCCGGCGTGCTGGTTGGCCTTAACCACTTTCCCTCGGCTGAGGACAAAGCAGCGCTCGCAGCAATTGCTACATCATCGACATCTGTGGGTTTGATTTGCGGATTACGTTCAAGCAAGCCGCGGATACATCGAACGATCATGTCATCGGCACGAGTACCTGCGTACAAACTTCCCGCTTTTCCAAACGGAGAGCGGACCGCATCGACAAGAAGGACATTGGTAGAAGTGGTGGCAGTAGTCATGCCGCTAGGTTACCCGCGAGTAACCACAAGTAAAACTAGAGCGGTTACTTAGAAACGAGGATTTGTGTGGTGGTTTTGGCTGGCTTGAGGTAGAGCGCCAATGTTCCGGCGATGTACGCGCTCCAGATCACGAGTTGAAGCCAGGACATCGTGGTATCGAAACCGATTGTGCCCGCGAGGATTGAGGCAAGAATGGAGTCAGGAGCAAGCCATGACGTGACATCCCACGCATAAGCGCTTTCACCAGGAAGCCAACCAAGCTCTTGGAACTCATGAACGCCGTACGAGAGTACTCCCGCCGCGACAATGACCAGAGCTGCTCCAGTTATAGTGAAAAACTTAGATAAATTGATTTTGATCGCTCGGCGGTAAATGGCATAACCAAGGAAAATCGCAAGCGCCCCATGCACCTCTTTTTCGGGATGCGCCATGAAGACAGCGATTTCCTCTATGGAGAGGACCTGCCCCGCTGGATCGAGGTCGGCCAGCTTGCAAAGCTTACAACCGCCGCGTCGCGGGGAACAAAGCCACTCTACGTTCAGGACGCTCTCAGAGCCGAGGCCCAAACTGTGATCAACGCCATCAGCCAAGGCGCCAAGATCATGGTTTGCGGCGGTCGCGGCATGGCCCATGGGGTGAGCGAAGCCCTAGAGGACATTCTCGCTCCGATCGGACTGTCGACCGCCACTCTCAAAGCCAAAGGGAAATATGTCGAAGATGTCTACTGATCTTGTGCGCCACGCCCTCAACGGACCGACGATGGGCACCCGATGGAGCGCCTTGTTCTTCTCAGACAGCTCGGTCGACACCGCCTTGCTTCAGGCAGAGCTTCAGGCGGCCGTCGACGCGGTGGACCGCCAGATGTCGACCTGGAAGGCGGACAGCGACCTGATGCAGCTCAACG
>JALRKV010000009.1 GCA_023254735.1 Pseudomonadales bacterium
GATGCTCAGACTCATGGGTGAGCGCGACACGCTTTCGGTGGTGGATGATCAGGTTGGATCGCCGACGTCGACCCACACCCTCGCCTCGGTGATCGTCTCGGCGGCGAGCAAGCACCTAGACGATGAAGCGGTAAAACCCACCGGCATTTTCCACTGGAGCGACGGCGCGGTGATTACATGGTTCGATTTTGCGTGCGAGATTCAGAAGCAGGCGCTCGCGGCGGGCCTGTTAAAAACACGCTGTAAACTAATCCCTATTCCCACGAGCGACTATCCGACACCGGCTCGGCGCCCAGCCTACAGTGTGATGAGCCGCCGCCGCGCGTTCGCCGAAATCGACTGCCCAGCCACTTCCTGGCAGGCAGAATTGGCGCGATGTTTGTCGTTGAGTGCTCGGCCATAAAAACAGCTACAATGCCTAGCCTTAATAACGCGTAGCCCAAATAAAGAATGCAGTAGGTCACTATGAGCAAGCTTCTCGTCACCGGCGCCGCCGGTTTTATCGGCGCCAATTTTATTCATTACTGGCACAGTGCAAATCCCGACGACACGTTGGTTGCACTCGACTGCCTGACCTACGCGGGCAACCGCAATAATTTGCACGGCGCACTGGGCGCTGACTGGTTTACCTTTGTCGAAGGCTCCATTACCGATCAGGCGCTGGTCGAAACCTTACTTCGCGAGCACACAATCGATACGCTGGTGCACTTTGCTGCAGAGAGTCATGTCGATCGCTCGATAACCGGCCCCGACGCGTTTATCGACACCAATATCGTCGGCACGCATACGCTGCTCAAAGCGGCGAAAGCCTGCTGGCTCGAGAGCGACTTAACGCGCAACAATCTCTTTCATCACGTCTCGACCGACGAGGTCTATGGCACGCTTAGCGCAAACGATCCTGCGTTTAGCGAGACCACCCCCTACGCGCCGAATTCGCCCTATGCTGCCAGCAAAGCGGCGAGCGATCATCTTGTGCGCGCTTACCACCACACCTTCGGACTACGAGTCACCACTAGCAACTGCTCGAACAATTACGGCCCTTTCCAGTTTCCGGAAAAACTTTTGCCTCTGTGCATGCTAAATATTTTAAGCGGTAAGGCGCTGCCGATTTACGGAGACGGCTCGCAGATTCGCGACTGGCTGTTTGTGGACGATCATAATCGCGGCATCGAGCGCGTGATCAAAGCCGGTCGCGCCGGCGAGACGTACAACATCGGCGGCCACAACGAGTGGCGCAATCTCGATGTGGTCACGCTGCTCTGCGAACTATTCGATGCGCGGTTTGCCGCCGACCCGACGCTCGCCGTGCGTTTTCCAGACTCACCCTGCGCGGTTGGTCAGAGCGCCAAGTCGCTGATTACTTTTGTCACCGATCGCCCTGGCCATGACACCCGCTATGCGATCGACGCGTCAAAGATCAGTGAAGAGCTCGGCTTCGTCCCCGCAGAAACCTTCGACAGCGGCCTCGCCAAAACAGTCGATTGGTATTTACACAACGAACAGTGGTGGAAGGCAATTCTCGATGGCAGCTACAGGCAGTAGGATTCTTGCGCCCATTGCGGCATCACTCGCGCTTGTTTTTGTTGGCGCGCAGAGCGCTGCGTTCGAGATTTCCGGTTCTAAGTGGAAAGGCGGCACGACCGACTTCTACGTGAGCCTTGTTGGCGAATCTCCCTCAGGCATCGCGTGGCACGATTCGTTTCTCGCCGCGATTGCCGATTGGGACGACAACACCGTCTTCGATTTTACGGTGATCGAACAATCCATCGACCCCTGTCTCGAGGACGGGCTTAACAGCGTCGACTTTACCAACGAGGTCTGCGGTTCCGAATACGGGGCCAATACCTTGGCGGTCACCCTGCGCCGCCTATCGAGTACGCTACTCGGCGAGCCGAATATTTTTGAGGCCGATATCGTGATCAATAGCGACGTGCGGTATGACATCTATGACGGTGCCCTCTATCCCGGTAGCAACCGTCGAATCGACTTTCGCCGCGTCGCGATTCACGAGCTCGGTCACGTGATTGGCCTCGAACACGAAAATCAGGAAGTCGCGATTATGGCGCCATCCATCGGCGATATCGATCGACCCACCGAAGACGACCTCGCCGGCGTCGAAGCCCTCTACACCGCGCTTGCGAGCTGTACGCAGAATGCGCTCGTGCTCGGCACCCGGTCCAACAGCCTCGCCGAAGGCGACTGCACCGTCGCTCAGATTACCGCCGGCGGGACAGACTTCAGCTACATCGACCTTTACCGCATCGATTTAGACAAGGCGGCGACGCTGTCCTTAACCATGACCTCCAGCTCGCTCGATTCGGTGCTGCTAATTTCTGATTTAAACCTCACCGTCATCGACTACGACGACAAATCAGCCGAAGGCTGCAGCTCGACGCTCACCCGTCAGCTCGACCCAGGCAGCTACCTGGTGCTCGCTAACACCTTCGACAAGCAGGTGGACCCCGCGTGCGTCACCGAAGGCGACTATGCGCTTACTGCTCACTATCAAAGCGGTTACCCTTTTCCACTAGGCCCCGCGATTAGCACCAGCGACACCCCAGCCCGGGGCACGATTACAGGCGCTGCGTCCAACAGCAATGGGGTCTTCTATCAGACTCGCTTTCGCGCCGACGAGTCGATTAAAGTGATTGGCCAGATCGCTGTCGCTGAACAAGATATCGGCGAGGCGGGTTTCGTGGTTGCTGCGGCAATAACCGGTGATCAGATTTTCGCGCTCAACTCTGCCGGTGTTTTCGTAGAACGCGTTGACAACTCTCGCCCCTTTCCTAAGCATCGACAAGGCACACTCGGCGCTAACGAAGAGGTAATCATGCTCGACGCCGTAGTACCGGCAAGCCTCGGTATTACAAAGCTTGACGTCGATTTCCTGCTTGGCTACGGCCTCGACAGCGACCCCGGGACCGTCTTCTACAACTCGACTCCGATCAAAATGGTCATCGAGCCAGCAAGCCCCTGACAGCTTCTTGTCGTTATATCACTAAAAAATAGAAGGTTATTCGCCAGAGGTAGCGAAAACGGCTATAATTCGCGCCAGAAAATCGCCAATGGAGCACCTTCAATGATTCAAAAACTGTTCGCAGTAGCAGCACTTAGCTGCTTATTCGCAGCCGGTGGCGCCTTTGCACAAACCGCAGCCGACAATATTCGCCCCGCGCGCCAAGTCT